>JAJAYJ010000171.1 GCA_026786275.1 Nocardioides sp.
CCCGGCGTGCACAGGCGCCGACTCGGCGATCTCGGGTCAGGCCTCCACGGGCGCGAGCTCCGCGGTCACGCTCAGCTCGGTGTCGTCGGTGGCGGTGAAGACCAGCTCCCCGGTCACCTTGCCGACCCGGCGCAGGTCGTCGGCCGCGGTCCGGGCCGCGGTGACCAGGGCCGCCGGGCCGCTGATCTCGACCCGTGACAGCTCGGCCCGCATCGACACCTTGGCCTGCGACTTGGCCCCCCGGATGCCGCCCAGCGCGGTGGCGACCGCGCGCAGCGTCCTCGGGTCGGCGGCCGCTGCGGCGCCGAGCTCAGCCGGCTCCGGCCAGGTGGCCAGGTGGATCGAGCCGGTCTGCCACCACGACCAGACCTCCTCGGTGACGTAGGGCAGGATCGGCGCCAGCAACCGCAGCTGGGTGTGCAGGGCGATGGCCAGGGTGGCCCGGGCCGAGGCGGTCGCGACGCCGCCGTCCTCGTCGTAGGCCCGCTCCTTGACCAGCTCGAGGTAGTCGTCGCAGAACTCCCAGAAGAACTTCTCGCTGACCTCGAGCGCGGTCGCGTAGTCGTAGGCCTCGAAGGCGTCGGTCGCGGTGCGCACCACCGCCGACAGTCCGGCCAGCAGGGTGCAGTCGATCGGCTCGGAGACCTGGGAGGGGTCCAGCGAGCTCGCGCCCACCTCGCCGAGCACGAAGCGGGAGGCGTTGAGCACCTTCATGGCCAGCCGGCGACCGACCTTCATCTGGGCTTCGTCGAACGGCGAGTCGAGGCCCGGGCGGGCCATCGCGGCCCGCCAGCGGACCGCGTCGGCGCCGAACTTCTCGAGGATCTCGGTCGGCACCACGACGTTGCCCTGGGACTTCGACATCTTCTTGCGGTCGGGGTCGAGGATGAAGCCCGAGATCATCGCGTGCGACCAGGGCACGACCCCGAACTCGGCGTGCGAGCGGACCACGCGGGCGAAGAGCCAGGTCCGGATGATGTCGTGGGCCTGGGTGCACAGGTCCATCGGGAAGACCCGCTCGAACAGGTCGGGGTCCGTCTCCCAGCCGCCCGCGATCTGGGGGGTCAACGACGACGTCGCCCAGGTGTCCATCACGTCGGGGTCACCGAGGAAACCACCCGGTGCCCCGCGCTGTGCCTCGTCGTACCCGCCGGGAACGTCGGTCGACGGGTCGATCGGCAGGTCGGCCTCGCTCGGCAGCAGCGGATGGGCGTGGTCGGGCTCGCCCTCGTCGTCGAGGGGGTACCAGACCGGGAAGGGGATGCCAAAGTAACGCTGGCGCGAGATCAGCCAGTCGCCGTTCAGCCCCCCGACCCAGTTGTCGTAGCGGTGCTTCATGTGAGCGGGCAGCCAGGTGATCTCGTTGCCCTCGGCCACCAGCTCGCTACGCAGCGTGGTGTCGCGGCCGCCGTTGCGGATGTACCACTGCCGGGTGGCGACGATCTCGAGGGGCTTGTCGCCCTTCTCGTAGAAGTTGGCCATCCGCTGCGTGGGCGTGGGCTCGCCCACCAGGTCGCCGGTTTCGCGCAGCGCGGCCACCATCGCCTCGCGGGCCGAGAAGGCGGTCTTGCCGGCCAGCTCGGCGTACGCCGTCGTCGCCGTGTCGGTGCCGAACCACGGCGGGGTGTCGCGGGCGAAGCGTCCGTCGCGTCCGATCACCGCGCGGACCGGCAGGTCCAGCTCACGCCACCAGGTCACGTCGCTCAGGTCGCCGAACGTGCAGCACATCACCAGGCCGGACCCCTTCTCCCGCTCGGCGGCGGGGTGGGCCATCACCGGGATCTCGACCCCGAAGACCGGCGAGGTCACGGTGCTGCCGACCAGCGCCTGGTAGCGCTCGTCGTCGGGGTGGGCGATGAGGGCGACCACGCTCGGGATCAGTTCGGGCCGCGTGGTCTCGACGTGGACGGGCCCGGCCGGGCCGTGGAACGCGATCCGGTGGTAGGCGCCGGCGTAATCGCGTGCCTCCAGCTCGGCTTGGGCCACCGCGGTCTGGAACGTGACATCCCACAGCGTCGGCGCCTCCTGCAGGTAGGCCTCGCCGCGCGCGACGTTGCGCAGGAACGCCCGCTGGCTGACCAGCCGGGCCGGGCGCCCGATCGTCGTGTAGTGCTGCTTCCAGTCCACGGAGAGGCCCAGGGTGCGCCACAGCGACTCGAAGACCTCCTCGTCCTGCTCGACCAGGCGCTCGCAGACCGCCACGAAGTTGGGCCGGCTGATCGGGATCTGCTTCTTGGCGTCCGGCTTCTCGGGAGGAGTGAAGTCGGGATCGAAGGGCAGCGAGGGGTCGCAGCGCACCCCGTAGTAGTTCTGCACCCGTCGCTCGGTCGGCAGGCCGTTGTCGTCCCAGCCCATCGGGTAGAAGACGGTCTTGCCCCGCATCCGCTGGAAGCGGGCGATCAGGTCGGTGTGGGTGTAGGAGAACACGTGGCCCACGTGCAGGCTGCCGCTGACCGTCGGCGGCGGCGTGTCGATCGAGAACACGTCCGCGCGGGTCCGGGTGCGGTCGAAGGCGTAGGTGTCGTCGGCCCTCCAGCGTGCGGCCCAGCGTTCCTCCAGGCCCTCGAGGACGGCCTTGTCGGGAACCTGCACCCCCCCGGCACGGCCGGTCCCGGCGCCGGTCGCGTCGGGCGTGGCGTCTGGGTGGTGTGTGGTGTCGGTCATGACCGAAATCCTAGGCCGCCCGTCCGGCTCCCGGAACAGGGCATCGTACGGCGGGGCCCCAGCTGGACCCGTGACCCGCTGCGCGCCTGCGGCGGGCCGAGCGGCGCGCACCGGAGCCGTAGACTGGAGGCGATGACCCAGACCCCCGACGCCCCCCGTCTCGCCCAGAGCTTCGCCGAGGTCGCCGACGCCCTGCAGTCGCGCTGGCCCGAGACCCGGCTCGAGCCGTCCCTGGACCGCATCGAGGCCTTCACCGAGATGCTCGGCGACCCGCAGCACGCCTACCCGGTGATCCACCTGACCGGCACCAACGGCAAGACCTCGACCTCGAGGATGATCGACAGCCTGCTGCGCGCCCTCGACCTGCGCACCGGGCGGTTCACCAGCCCGCACGTCGAGAAGGTCAGCGAGCGGATCAGCATCGACGGCCAGCCGCTGGACGACGACGCCTTCGTGCGCGCCTTCAACGACGTCGCGGCCTACACCCACCTCGTCGACGAGAACGAGGACCACCCGCTGTCCTTCTTCGAGACCATGGTGGGGATGGCCTTCGCCGCGTTCGCCGAGGCACCGGTCGAGGTCGCCGTGGTCGAGGTGGGCATGGGCGGGACCTGGGACGCCACGAACGTCGCCGACGGTGCGATCGCCGTGGTGCTGCCGATCGCGGTCGACCATGCGGGCTACCTAGGGGACACCGCGGTCAAGGTCGCCATCGAGAAGGCCGGCATCATCAAGCCCGGCGCCGTGGTGGTCGTCGCCCAGCAGCAGCCTGAGGTGCTCGAGGTGCTGCGGGCCCGCGCCGACGAGGTCGGCGCGAGCGTGCTGGTCGAGGGCCAGGACTTCGCCATCACCGCTCGCCAGCCCGCGGTCGGGGGCCAGGTCGTGTCGCTGCGCAGCCTGCGGGGTCAGTACGACGAGGTCTTCATCCCGCTCTACGGCGCGCACCAGGCCCAGAACGCCGTTGTCGCGCTGGTCGCGGTCGAGGCCTTCGCCGGCGACCGGGCCATCGACGACGAGCTGGTCCGCCACGGCTTCGCCGAGACCACGTCGCCGGGTCGGCTCGAGATCGTGCGACGCAGCCCCACCATCGTGCTCGACGCGGCGCACAACCCGGCCGGGGCCGAGGCGACGGCAGACGCGCTCGACGACTCGTTCGCCTTCTCCCCGCTGATCGGCGTCGTCGGGGTGATGGGTGACAAGGACGTGGAGGGCTTGCTGGGAGCCTTCGAGTCCCAGCTCGCACACGTCGTGTGCACCCAGAACTCCGCGCCGCGCGCCATGCCGGCCGAGGAGCTGGCCGAGATCGCCCGGGAGGTCTTCGGCCCGGACCGGGTCACCGTCGAGCCCCGGCTGGCCGACGCGATCGACCAGGCCGCGGCACTGGCCGAGGCCGGTGACGCGTTCGGTGACCCGTTCGGGTCGGGCGCCGTGCTGGTCACCGGGTCCGTGGTGACCGTGGGCGAGGCACGCGGCCTGCTGAGCGGAGGCAGGCGATCGTGAGCGACCGGGAGCGCTCACCTCGCCGCGCCATGTGCTCGGCCGTCCTCGTGCTCGAAGCGATCACCGTCGCCCTGACCACACCGGTGATGATCGCCGTCTCGGGCATCGCCACCGGCACCGCCCTCGGCGTCGGCCTCGGCCTCGCCGCGGTCTGCTTCGTGCTCTCCGGCATGCTGCGCGCCGAGTGGGCCTACGGCGCCGGTTGGCTGGTGCAGGTCGGTGCGGTGGCGCTCGGCTTCGCGGTCCCGATGATGTTCTTCCTGGGCGCGATCTTCGGGCTGCTCTGGGGCGGTGCCTACGTCCTGGGCCGCAAGATCGAGGTCGAGAAGGCCGCCGCGTACGCCCGTTTCGACGCCGCCGAGGGCGA
>JAJAYJ010000172.1 GCA_026786275.1 Nocardioides sp.
CCCCCCCCCCCACGCGCGCCGCCCCGCCCCCCGGGCCGGAGCCCCCCCCCGCGGGGCGGGACTGCCCTGGGGCCCCCCCCCCCGCCCCCGCGCACCCCCGGGGCCGGGTGTCGTCGTGCCCTGGCGCGCGGGGCGACAGGTGCCGCCGTCGTGCACTGAGCACCCCCAACGGGATTCGAACCCGTGCTACCGCCGTGAAAGGGCGACGTCCTAGGCCACTAGACGATGGGGGCTGGAACCGCGGGCCCAGCATAGGGTCGGCCCGCGGAGGCCTCCAAACGACGCGACCGCTCCGGCGGGCGGCAGTGCTGTCCCGGGTGCGGACGTGGGTGCGGGCTGCTGTTATCGTTTCCGCTGCTCGGGCAGGTAGCTCAGTTGGTACGAGCGTCCGCCTGAAAAGTGGAAGGTCGGCGGTTCGACCCCGCCCCTGCCCACGAGCAAACCAGGTCTCTGACCTGCGAGAACGCCCCCGCCGAACTCGGCGGGGGCGTTCCTGTTGATGGGCCTAGTCCCATTTCCAGTCTCGTTCGTCCCCCGCGAGGCTCTGGGACCCGTTGGGGCCGACGCTGTCGTCGGTGTTGCTCAGCTGTGATGCTTCGGTCGGATCGCCGGAGAGAAGGGCGCCCATCCGGTCGGCGGCGTCGCGTCTCAGGCTGTCGATGACGTGCTGGTACCGCTTGAGCATCGCCACCGCCGACCAGCCCATCAGGTCCATCACCACCCGTCGAGCAGCGAGAGAGGAGGTGAATTTCGACACTCAGAATGGTGACGGTCGGGGTCTACGGCTTCGACGGTGAGTCCTTCCTGCCACGACTACGACATGCTCACGTCCCAGCTGCTGATCGACATAGGCCAGCGCCGTGGTGTCCGCGGACCGGACTACGCCTAGGCCAGGTTGCTGCGGCTCTGGGCAGCCCTGACTCGTACTCGGATCGCCTACGAGCACCACCTTGACGTCTACCCCACCACCGAGGTGCGCCAACTCCACTACGCCGAGGATGATCGCCAACGGGTAGGCAAGCCCTCGCGCCACGAACTCGCTGCCGAGTAAACCTGCCGGTACACCGCAGAGGTCCTTGACCGTCAGGGTTTCAACGAAGGGCCGGGTCAGTTTGAAGCGGATGGGTTGTTGAGAAGCGCCGTGAAGGGCCTTCGGCGCAGCATTCATTGTTTCCTAGTGCTGGGCTTTGAGGCCTCGGCGCGGGGAGCTGATTCTCGGTGCTGAGGTGCGTTGGGTGGTCTCTATGGTTCGGTGGTGAAGACCGCGGAAATGACGTGTTGGCGTCGTGCGGCGACGTCGAGAAGAAGTTGGGGTGCCCCGGTGAGGGGGAGCACATGGGTGACGACATGGGTTCGGATGTCTAGGCTTCTCGAGATCAGAAGTCGGATGGTTTCGGCAGAGAGGCGTTGTCGGTCCCAGGTCGGGGCTGTGCCGCGCGGAGTACGTCCGATCTGTGCTGAACGCAGCGTGAGCCCGTTGTGGTGATACTCGCGGCCGAGGTTCAGCGCTTGCGACGTTTCGGTGTAGAAGGCCATGTCGATGACTGTCCCTTGGGGCCGTACGATGCGCATGGCCTCTGCTAGGGCGCGGACCCGGCCGCGGCACTGGAACACGACGTCCGCGCCGTGATCTCGGGCGCCGTGACGCCATCTGGTCTTGAGGACGAGCCCGGAATCGTCTGCGTCGAGTGCCTCGAACCCGATGGCCTGTGCTGTTTCCCGACGGCGGGGGTCTTCATCGATGATGACGACCTCGTCGGCGCCGTGCTCTTGGGCCAACATGGCGGTGAGGAGGCCGATAAGGCCTGCGCCGCTCACGACGACGCGACGACCTTCAACGCCGTCGGCCAGTCGGGTGGTGGAGGGTCCTGCGGCATCGGCAGCGGCGTGCAAAATTCCGTTGGCACAGATGGGTCCGAGGTGCGCTACGTAGACCCCCAATAGGGGGTTGAGGTCGGCGGGCAACCGGACGACGTGTTCGTGGATGGGGTCGCTCACGTGCCAGGTGGCGTGTCCGTAGGTGGTGGCGACGACCTCGCCGGCGGTGAAGGCGTCGGTTCGTGACTCCGCAATGCGCGCCACCTCCATGTAGCCGAGGCGGGTGACCGGGTACGCGCTGGGTGGGCTTGCGGGGAGGAACAGACCGAGTTCCGGGTCGTGGGTCTCGCTCAGAGCGGGGTTGTCGCCTTTGAGGAAGGTGAGCTCGGTGCCTGCCGAAAGGCCCGTGGCGAGGGTGCGCAGGAGGAGCCCTCCCGCGGGCAGTGGGGGGACTTCCTCGTCTTGGAACTCGATCCTGCCGGGTGCAGGGATGACAAGGTTCTGGCGGATCATGTACGAGTGCCCGGGTCGGGGTGGCCGATTCTGACGGGTTGCCCGACGAGGGCGGACTCGGCGAGGGCGGCGCCCAGCTGCTGGGTCCTCGCGGCCTCCTCGTACGGCGTCCGGGTGGTGGCGCGAAGCCCGGTCACCGCTTCGATGAACTCCCGATCGACGGTGACGCGGGGATCCTCGAGCACCGTGACGTCGTCGTGGTCTCGTCCTCGGTCGATGGCGAGCCCTGTTTCGGTGAGCTCGAGGGCCAGAGCGTCGCTGAAGGTCTGCAGGCTCGAGCGGTGTTTGCTCACCAGCAGGGAGGTGGCGCTGAAGGTGGCTACCGCCCCGGAAGCGAACCGGACGGTGGCGGCTGTCGCGTCGTCGATGTCGCCTCCGCGTTCGATGTCCGAGACGCTGTGGGTGAGCCGGGCCCCTGCGGCGTAGACCTCTTCAGCTTCGCCGAGCAGCAGTCGCGCGAGGTCGAGGAGGTGGGTCAGCTGTTCGACGACCTGGCCCCCGGACTTGTCGCGTTGGCCCCACCACGCGACGGGTGGTCGCTTGTCGAGCCAGTGCCCGGCTGCCATCATCGGCGGGTTGGTGGCGAGCAGCTTCTGGGCCTGCTCGACCACGTCGAGGCAGCGCCAGTGGTACCCGGTGCCGGTGACGATCCCGGCCTGTTGGATGCGTGCTGCGATGTTCTCGACGAGGGTGGGGTCGAGTCCGACGGGCTTCTCCACGAACAGGGGCAGAGCCCGTTCGATTGCTGCGTACTCGGCTTCGCCGTGAGCGAAGGGGGGGACGCACACGTAGACGGCGTCAGGTTCGCTGGAGTCCAGTGCCTGCTCGATGACGCGGTAGTCGGGGCAGCCATGTGCCGAGGCGAGGATCTGAGCGGCCGTTTGGTCGGGGTCCACGACCCCGACGATCGCGGCTCCGCCCTCAGGTCCTTCGAGGGCGCTCAGCACGGCTGCGTGACGTTGGGCGACACCGCCTGCCCCGACCATCAGTACGCGTGTGGTCACGATGATGTCCCTTCGAGGAGCTTGCGATAGAGATCCACGTAGCTGGTGGCCATGGCACGTGGGGTCCACCGTGCGGCCGAGCTGCGGCAGGTCTCGGCTTCGATGGCGTCGAGCTTGCCCAGCCACAGCGCCATCTCGGTCTCGTCCTGGGCGAGGTAGCCGTTCTTGCCGTGGGTGACGAGGCTGGGCAGCACCCCCAGCGGTGTGGCAACGACGGGTACGCCACGGGTGAGGGCCTCGACAACCGCGGTGGCCCCGGGTTCTGCCCAGCGAAGCGGGCTGAGCAGCACCCGGGCGGACTGCAGCAGGCGCTCCTTGGCCGCGCCGCTGATTGCGCCGACCCACCGCACGTCGGTGTCGTTGAGCAAAGGCTGCACGTGGTCCAGGAAGTAGCGGACGTCCGGATGGCCGGCTAGCTGCGCATCCCCCTCGGCAAGTCGTCGCTCGAGCTCGTGGGGGTCGTCGATGCCCGCTACCGGACCTGCCAGGACCAGGGGGACTCCGGCTGCGTGGCACGCACGGGCCGCGATGTCCTGGCCTTTGTCGGAGGTGATGCGGGCCAGCACCAGCGCATGCTCCCCCTGCTCGATGAGCGCCTCGTCGCCGACCGGGGTCGGTGCGGCGGCGGCGAGCGGAACCACGCCCAGGGTCTGGTCCTGCAGGTTCTGGGGGGCCCGGGCGAGTTGTGACTGGGAGACGGCGGCGAAGCACACCCTGCCCCGACCCTGGAACCGGGTGTAGAACTCGGGGTGCTTGGCCAGGTCCCAGTGCAGCGTCTGCAGGGTGGGGGGTGCCTGGTCGCCCATCGCGGCCAGCACGGCGGGGCCGACGACCTCAAGATGATCATGGACCAGGTCGACCTGGAGGCCGTTGTCGAGGGCGGTGGTGACCGTGTGCATGTGGGCGTGGGCGATCCCAGAGACCAGGTTGTAGGGCTGTGCCACGCGAGGCAGCTGGGGCCCATCGAGGGTTCGGATGTAGTCGTCGGCCTCCAGGGTGCTGGTGCCAACGGTGGCAAGCACCACACGAAAACCCTGTTGGCGCAGTTCGGGCACCAAGGTGGCGACCACGGTCTCGATGCCGCCGTAGCCCTGCGGGGGGACCGGGAGCCACGGTCCGGCGTTCATCAGGATGGTAGGGCTCATCGCTGACGCTCCAGCGCGCGGTTCTGGTACTCCATGACATCGGCCATCGGCGGCCGCTCAATGATGGCGACGTCGCTGGTGTGCGGGATGAAGGCGTCACCGTCGCGGGTGAACTGGGTGAGCTCGGTCACCGGGTCGATGGTGAGCACACCGTACCCGTGCCGCTCCACCCGTGAGAGCAAGGCGAGGTAGACCTGGGCGGCCATGCGTCCCAGTGCCTCGTCCGAGCTGTTGCGGTGGCGCCGACTGCCCAGGTCTACCTGCACCATGGAGTCCAGGCCGGCTGTCTCGAGGACGTCGATGAGCATGGCGATCTCAACGCCGTACCCCGACACAAACGGGAGCCTCTCCAGCAACGAGCGTCGCGCAGCGTACTCGCCGGCCAGGGGCTGGACGACACCTGCCAGCAGCGGCCAGTGCAGGTTGAGCAGGGGACGGGCGAGGATCTCAGTGACCCGCCCACCGCCGGCCGGCAACAGGATCTGCCCACTCTTCAGAGGCCGGTCGTAAAAGGCCTTGACGAACTCGACGCTCGAATCGGCCAAAAGAGGGCCCACGAGACCGACGGCGAACTGGGGGTCGAAGTCCTCCAAGTCGGCATCGATGAACGCCACCACGTCGCCGTGGGTGACCTGCAACGACTTCCATAGCGCCTCACCCTTCCCGGGACGATTCACCCAGCCCGGTAGAACCTCGTCTTGCTGCACCACCCGGGCACCAGCGGCTCGGGCCACCGCGGCCGTGCGATCCCACGAGTCGGAGTCGATGACGATCAGCTCATCAATGAGGGGCACCCGCTCCATCAGCTCGACCCGGAGCGCCTCGACGATGTGCCCGACCGTCGCTTCCTCGTTCCTGGCCGGCAGGACGACGGAGACGCTCTGCGCGGCCTTGGTCTCGGTCAGCGACAAGCGATCCCACTGCTCGCCGGTGGTCGTGCGACGGTCGAACCAGTCCTGGGCCTTGGGGTACATCTCAGGACGACCCCGTCTGTGCGCCGCTCGAGGGGAGCCCCGCCAGGGGGATCACGTCAAGGCGGGTCCACTCATAGTGCCGTGCGCGTCGAGTGACAGCGGCCAGCACCACTGCCTCCACCCTGAGCGAAACCGGGAGCGCTTCACTGGTGAGGTGTCCCATCACGTCTTCTCGTTCACAGTGGGTGTTGATGTAGGCGACGCTGAGGTGAGGCTCCACCTCCTCAGGTCCGGGCCAGGGCACCGCGCTGGGGACGCTGCCGGGACTGCGCCGCGGGAGGTGACGGCGCAGCTGCTCCACGCCCGTGCCCGAGTGGGCTTGCAGGACGACCGCTCCGGGCAGCGTCGCGACCGGACCCACCCGCAAGATGAAGGACCCAACGGACCACAACGCAGCCCGCGCCTGATCAATGACTCCACCTAGTTCCCCGGACGGCAGCTCGTCAGCAAACCCGACCTCCCCCAGACTGAGATGAAGCCACTCGCTCGGCACAAGGTCGACGTTGACAGAACCGCTGATCTGCTCCCCGACAGCTCCTGCCAGCGCAGCAACCACGGGATGGTCCTCGAACGTGAGGTACCACCACACGCACACACGCCCGGGTGTCCACTCGGGGCGCCATCGCCAGTGCTCGACCAAGTGCTCCGGCGCGGGGCAGTCTGTGGTGCTCAACACGGGGGTGCTCCTCGGGGTCTCGAGTGGGCGGCCACCCGGGTAGTACCCGCGCGACCAAAGGGGCCTACTCACCTCTGGGGGTGTGTATACCGTGCAAGCCGTGGGTGGCGGGCGGCAAGTCCTGGGTGACACCCCTTGACAGGTCCCCGGACTCAGCCGAGGTCGGACTGTTCCGTTCGCGGGCCCCGATGCGACGCTGGCTCGAGCCTGCGCCGCGATCGCTCGCGACCCGCTTGCTCGGGGTCGCTCGGTCCGAGTCGGGCGAGGCGTCTGCATGTTCCTGAAGACTTGGTCGATGCGAAGGTTGCGGGTCTTCCTGTCGCCCGTCATCAGCCGCACATCGAGGCCAACGGCCCCGATTCTTGGTCTGATTTCTAGTCTCCGTTCACCCCGGTCCTGCTTAAGACGCCCGAGTGCAGAAGCCTGTGGTTGACAGGGATTCGACCTTTTGCGGACCTCCTCAAACCCCCAACGTGCGTCGAAGAAGTGGAAGGTCGGCGGTTCGACCCCGCCCCTGCCCACGAGCCAGCGACGAGGGCCGCGTCCCTCGGGGTGCGGTCCTTGTCCGTCGGTCGCGCCGCAAGGGACTACGGTCAGGCAGAGCCACCTGGGCGTGAGCGTGCTCACGTCCGCCCCGTTCGTGTCTCGGAGGTCCCCATGTCCACGTCCACCACCACCCGACCACCCGACGGCCCGTCGTCCCACGGCCCGGAAGACCGCGGTCGCGGGATGACCCCCCGCTCGATGGCGGTGTGGGTGGGTGTCGCGGTCATCGGGGCCGTCTGCTGGTCGGTCCTGGCGCTCAGCCGGGGTGAGTCGGTCTCGGCGCTGTGGATCCTGTTCGCGGCGCTCTCGTCGTACCTCATCGCCTACCGGTTCTACTCCCGCTTCATCGCCCGGCGGGTGCTGCAGCTCGACGACACCCGGGCCACGCCGGCGGAGCGGATGCAGAACGGCAACGACTACGAGGTGACCGACCGGCGGGTGCTCTTCGGGCACCACTTCGCCGCCATCGCGGGCGCCGGTCCGCTGGTGGGTCCGGTGCTGGCCGCTCAGATGGGCTACCTGCCCGGCACGGTCTGGATCATCGTCGGCGTGATCTTCGCGGGCGCGGTGCAGGACATGGTCGTGCTCTTCCTCTCGATGCGCCGTGACGGCAAGAGCCTCGGCCAGATGGTCCGTGAGGAGATCGGCGTGGTCGGCGGGACCGCCGCCCTGATCGCGGTGTTCGCGATCATGATCATCATCCTGGCCGTCCTCGCCCTGGTCGTGGTCAACGCCCTCGCCGAGTCGCCCTGGGGTGTCTTCTCGATCGCGCTGACCATCCCGATCGCCCTGTTCATGGGCGTCTACCTGCGCTTCCTGCGGCCCGGGCAGGTGCTGGAGGTGACCGCGATCGGGTTCGTGCTCCTGATGCTCGCCATCATTGGCGGCGGGTACGTCGAGGGCTCGGCCCTCGGGGACAGCCTGACCCTGTCGAAGGAGACCCTGACCGTCGCCCTGGTCGTCTACGGCTTCGTCGCCTCCATCCTCCCGGTCTGGATGCTGCTGACCCCCCGCGACTACCTGTCGACGTTCATGAAGATCGGCGTGATCCTGCTGCTCGCCGTCGGCATGGTGGTGGCTCGGCCGGTGCTGCAGAACGAGGCGGTCACGTCCTTCGCGACCGCCGGTGACGGGCCGGTGTTCGCGGGTTCCCTGTTCCCGTTCCTGTTCATCACCATCGCCTGCGGCGCGCTGTCGGGCTTCCACGCCCTGATCGCCTCGGGCACGACCCCGAAGATGATCGCCAAGGAGAGCCACGTCCGGATGATCGGTTACGGCGGCATGCTGATGGAGTCCTTCGTGGCCATCTCGGCCCTGATCGCGGCCTCGGTCATCGACCAGGGCCTGTACTTCGCCATCAACGCGCCGGCCGGGGTGACCGGCGGCACGATCGACGGCGCGGTCTCCTTCGTAAACGGCCTCGGCTTCACGCTGACCCCCGACCAGCTACAGGCCGCAACGGCGTCGGTCGAGGAGGACCTCGTCTCGCGCACCGGCGGCGCCCCGACCCTCGCGTTCGGCATCTCGAGCATCTTCAGCTCTGCGTTTGGCGGTGGCCTGGCGGCGTTCTGGTACCACTTCGCGATCATGTTCGAGGCGCTGTTCATCCTCACCGCCGTCGACGCCGGCACCCGGGTCGGCCGCTTCATGCTGCAGGACACCGTCGGCAACGTCTGGACGCGGTTCGGCGACACTTCCTGGAAGCCGGCCGCCTGGATCTCCTCGGCCGTCGTGGTCGCGTGCTGGGGTTACATGCTCTACGTCGGCGTCACCGACCCGCTGGGCGGGATCAACCAGCTCTTCCCGCTGTTCGGCATCGCCAACCAGCTGCTCGCGGCCATCGCGCTCACCCTGTGCGTCACGGTGTTCCTCAAGCGGGGCATGGTCCGCTGGGTGTGGGTGCCGGCCGTGCCCCTGGCCTGGGACCTGGTCACGACGATGACCGCCAGCTACCAGAAGGTCTTCTCCGACAACCCCGCCCTGGGCTACTTCGCCCAGGCCGACCGCTACCGCACTGCCCGGGACGCCGGCGAGATCCTCGCCCCGGCGACCGACGTGTCCCAGATGGAGACCGTGATCACCAACTCGACCGTGAACGGAATCCTGCAGGCGAGCTTCGCCCTCCTGGTCATCGTGATCGTGGCCAACGCGGCGCTCATCTGGGTCAAGGCGCTGCGGGCCGGTTCGCTGCCCACCACCGAGGTGCCGGCGGTGGCCTCCCAGCTGGTGGCGCCCGCTGACTTCTTCGCCACGAGCCAGGAGAAGGCGGCCGTCGGGGCCTGGGAGGCCGAGCACGGCCACTCGGGGAGCCGGCGATGAGGGTGGTGGACCCCGTACGACGCGCGTTGGCCGGGGTGCGCTGGTACGCGAAAGAGCTCAGCGGGGAGGGCCGGTGGGACACCTACCTGCAGCAGTGCGAGCGTGACGGGGTCACGCCGATGGGTCGCCGCGAGTTCGAGCGTCACCTCGACGACCACCGGGAGACGTCCACCCAGGGACGCTGCTGCTGACCTGCGGCGATATTGCCGTCCGCCCCGAAGGGCCCGCTGCCGGCGGCGGTCACGGACACCCCACTAACCTGGGGTGACCCACCCGCTTTCGAACGACAGGCTGCTCCATGGACGTCCCCAGCTGGGTCTGGGCCCTCACCGTCGTCGGCATCGTCGCGATGCTGGCCTTCGACTTCGTCTTCCACGTACGCAAGGCCCACGTGCCCACCCTCCGCGAGGCGGCCGTGTGGTCCGCGACCTACGTCGGCATCGCGCTGCTGTTCGGCGTGGGCGTGTTCGTCTTCGGCGGCAGCACTGCCGGTGGTGAGTACTTCGCCGGCTACGTGACAGAGAAGGCGCTCAGCGTCGACAACCTCTTCGTGTTCCTGATCATCATGGGCAGCTTCGCGGTGCCCCGCGAGGACCAGCAGAAGGTGCTGCTCTTCGGCATCGTCTTCTCGCTGCTGGCCCGGACCGGGTTCATCCTCATCGGCGCCGCGCTGATCAACCAGTTCGCCTGGGTGTTCTACCTCTTCGGCCTGATCCTGGTCCTGACCGCCGGCAACATGCTCAAGAAGCAGACCGGGGGCGACTCCCACGACGAGGGTGACAATCTGGTCGTCAAGCTGGCTCGCAAGTTCCTGCGCACCTCCGAGCACTTCGACGGCGACAAGCTCTTCACGGTGGAGAACGGCAAGCGGGTGCTGACCCCGATGCTGCTGGTGATGGTGGCGATCGGCGGCACCGACATCCTGTTCGCGCTCGACTCGATCCCGGCGATCTTCGGGCTGACCGAGAGTACCTTCATCGTCTTCACGGCCACGGCGTTCTCCCTGCTGGGCCTGCGTCAGCTGTTCTTCCTCATCGACGGCCTCCTCGACCGCTTGATCTACCTCTCCTACGGCCTGGCCGCCATCCTCGGCTTCATCGGCGTCAAGCTGATCCTGCACGCCCTGCACGAGAACAACCTGGGCTTCATCAACGGCGGCGAGCCCGTCGAGGTCACCGAGATCAGCACCGGGGTCTCGCTCGGCGTGATCCTGGTCGTGCTGGTGGTGACGGTGGTGGCCTCCCTGGTCAGCAAGAAGGGCAAGGCCCAGACCGCGGTCGCCAACGCCCGGCGCCACGCCACGGCGTACCTCGACCTGGGCTACACCGCCGACCTCGCCGAGCGGGAGCGGGTCTTCTCCCGCCTGGTGGCGGAGGGTGAGCAGATCAAGTCCCTCGGGCCGAAGTACCGCGCGGCGATCAAGGACGAGCCCGAGCTGCTGGCGCTGATCGAGGAGGCCCGTCGTCGCCACGACGAGGCCACCCCGGACTCCCAGAGCGTCGCCGTGCCCGGGCCGCTGCGCTGAGCAGCGTGGCGTCGCCCGTGCGCCTGGCCGTCCTGGGCGACTCGATCGCCTGGGGCCAGGGCGCCACCAGCCCGGGCGACCGTCTGGCGGCGCGACTGGCCGCCGGCCTGGCGGGCCACGAGATCGAGGTCGAGACCCGGGTGCTGGCGGTGCCCGGGGCACGCAGCGCCGATCTCGGGCCGCAGGTCCGTCACGCGGTGACCTGGCCGCCGCAGGTGGTGGTGATGGTGATCGGGGCCAACGACCTGACCCACCTGGTCCCGCTGGACGTCGCGGTGCACGCCCTGGCCGACGCGGTACGCCGGCTGCGCGCGGTGGGCGCCCAGGTCGTGGTCGCGCCGGCCCCCGACCTCAGCGCGGTGCCGCACGTGCCGGTGATGCTGCGCCCGGTCGTGCAGGCCGCCAGCGCGCAACTGAGGGCCCGGCAGGCCGAGGTCGTGCTGCGTCACGGTGGCCGGGTGGCCGACCGCGACCAGGTGGCCTCGCGTGCCTTCGCCTCCGATGCCTCCCTCTTCTCCGCAGACCGTTTCCACCCCTCGAGCAGCGGGTACGCCGTGATCGCCTCGTCCTTGCTTCCCGAGGTCCGTGCTGCCGTCGCTGCGCTCGGCTCCTGACCGAGACGTGCTCCCGGTCCTCGCCCGCAGCGCGCGGCTCGCGGTCTGACTACCGCTGGTCGCGAGGGGGCTGCGGCTGCTGGAAGCCGGCCTCCCCGCCGATCCGTCCGCCGTGCGGGCGGCCGTGGTCGGCGTACTCCTCACGGGTGAAGACGAGCTGGTGCTCGCCGAGCTCGAGGCGGGCGCCGGTGCGCAGGACCGACCGGTCGACCGGGGCGCCGTGCACGCGGACCACGCCCTGGACGGCGGCGACCACGAACTCGTCGTCGGCGTCGTGGGTGACCACGGCGTGTCGGGGCGCCAGCCGGGGCAGCACCACGTCGCAGCCCGGGTCGGAACCGATGACCACCTGGTCGACGAGCCAGAAGACCGGCTGCCGCTCACCGGGCCACACGGCGCTACGGACCAGCACCAGGCGGGGGCCGCCGCCCCGGGCCGGGTCGTGGGTGGTGGTGATCCGTCGGCGGACCCGGCGCAGGAACGTCGGGGCAGGCGGCCACAGGGTCGGCGGCGGCACCAGCTCGAGGTCGGGCAGCACCGGGGGCGTCGCGCGGGCCCGGGAACGAGCCGACGTCAGGGCACCCCGCAGGCTGCCGAGCCGGATCCGGCGCGAACCCGTGAGACGACGTTGCCACCACGGCGCCACCACGGCGCCGAGCGAGACCAGGTGCTCACCTCCGCTGACCACGCGGACCACGAGCCCGCGCGAGGCCAGGCCCTCGGCGACGGCCGCGATGGCGGGTGCGTCCCCGGAGCCCGCGAAGGCGCCCGGATCGTCCACCTCGAGCACCAGCGAGCGTCCGGCACCCCGCAGCCGGCCGTGGACGGTCTCCCGGCCCTCGACCTGGAGCTCGAAGGTGAGGTCGGCCGACAGGTGCACCGGCACGGCCGGTCAGCCCCGGCCGGGGCCAGTGGGTCCACCCACGTCGCTGGTGGTGATGGTGAGGGTGCCGTTGAGCTTCCAGGTGGCTCGGGGCGCCTTGGACCCGGTGTCGCGGGGCACCTCGACGGCCATGTCCTCGAACCGGTAGTGGATCGCGGCCTCACGTCCGGTCAGGAAGGTCCACATCCGCGCAGCCAGGTCGCTCCAGTCCACGACCTCCTCCGAGAGGGACCCGTCGACGGACTGACTGCTGACGGGGGTTCCGGGGTCTGACATCGCTGCCTCCACAAGAGTCGAACCTCAACATGATGTTGAATGATTTCGCTGCCAGTGTGGACGCGTTGTTCACGTACGCACAAGACCCCCGGGTGGGTGAGCGGCGAGAGCATCGAGGTCCCAGCACCGGTGCCCCGGCACCAGCGTGGCCAGGTCGTCGCCAGCCAGCACCACCACGCCGCGCTGTGCGGCGATCACGGCCGACATCACCCGGCGTCCGCCGGGGTCGAGCTGACCATCGAGGTGGTCCAGCACGACGAGGGGAGGACTTCCGTGCACGGCGCGGGCCAGCAGCACGCGGCCGCGCTGGGACAGCGAGAGCGGTTCGCCTCCGCGCCGCAGCCGGGTCCGGGCACCCTCGGGCAGGTCGCTGAGGACGACGTCGAGACCGACGTGGCGCAGCGTCTCCTCGACGGGCGTGGTGCTGGCGGGGTCGCGGTAGCGTACGGACCGCTCCACGGTGCCGCGCTCCAGCGCCCAGCCGCGGGCCGCGCTGCCGACCAGGGTGCGCCGGACGGCGGACGGCACGTCGCTCGTGAGGCGGCCGGCGAGCATGACGGTCCCGGTGTGCTCGCGGGTCCCGCACAGGGCGGCCAGGACGGCCTCGACGCGATGCGGGTCGCGGCTGCTCACCGCCACCCGCTCACCAGGTGCCGCAACCAGGTCGGGATAGGGCACCCCGTCCACCACGAGGCCCTCGACCCGCAGTCCGGTGTCGTCGGTGTCCTGCTCGGCCCGGTCGCGGGCAGCGAGCACCCGCTCGTGGGCCTCGGCGTCGTCACCGGCCACCAGGGCCGGGCCGAGGATCCGGGCGGCGGCGCGGAAGGACTGGCGGTACTCCACGATCCGGGCGAGATCGGCGATCGGCGATCGGCGTGGCCAGGATGCCGACCACGGTGAGCGCGGCGGCCACCGTCCCGATCGGGAGGGCCGCGATGCTGCCGACACCCGTCACGCAGACGACGGCGAGGCCCGCCGCCACGGCGGCCGCGCCGCGCAGCGCACCATTGATGCGAGCCCGGGCGACCGCAGCGTCGCGCACCTGGCGGCTCCGGTCCTGCACGTTGCGCAGCTCGCGCCGGGTGCCTCCGGACGCCCGGATGGCGGCCGCGGCCCCGACCGTGTCGGTGAGGTGTGCGGCGAGTCGGCCGCGCTGGCCGCGCAGTCCTGGGCCCGTCGGAAGAGCCCCCCGCGGGAGCAGTGCAACGGCGGCGCCAAGGCCAGCAGGGGCAGGCCGACAACCATCGCGAGAGCCGGGTGCAGGAGTCCGAGCGCGACCCAGTTGCGCACCGCGGTCAGGTCGTTGGTGGTCCGGGCGACGGTGATGCCCAGGGACGGTCCGCCACCGGCCAGGCTGGAGGCGACCAGGCCTCGACGCAGCACCTGCACGTAGTGCTGGCCCAGCTCCTCGCGAGCACCCGCTTGCGTGAGCGCATCACCCCGAGGACCAGGGCACCCACGCTGAGCCCACCCACGCTGAGCCCACCCACGCTGAGCCCACCCAGGCTGATCGCGCGCTGCGCCGTGGAGGTGGCCTCGAGCGCCATCGGCATCAGGGCGATCGTGGACATCGCCAGCCAGGCCTGCGCCAGTCCGTTGCCCACGAGCCTGGCCAGGATGCCGCGACGCGCACCCTGGACCAGGGGCGGCAGCCGTCCGTTCACGCCAGCAGCCCTCGGGCCACGTCGGCCTCGGCCAAGGAGAAGGTGTCCACCACGGGCACGTCCAGGGCCTGTCCGGCTTCGGCCGCCGCCAGCGGGGACGCCGTGAACCGGCCGCTCACCGCGAGGACGGGCAGGCCGGACCCGGCGAGGACCTGCACCCCGGCCACCGCTCCGAGGGCGTCGGCCGCGGCGAAGACGACGTGGTCGACGGTCGAGGCGAAGAGCGGGTCGGTGAGCAACCGCGCGGTCTCCTGCTGGTAGTCGCCGCCGGCGATCTCGACCACCACGACGTCAGGGTCGGCGGCGGACAGCTCGGAGACGAGCGAGGCCAGCAGGGCGCGCACCCGGTCGTGGGCGAGCCGGTACGTCGAGGCGAACCCGAAGTCGGTGAAGTCCAGCACCTGCGAGGCGCCGGCGTCGGTGAACATCCGGGGGTCGCCACCGGCCCCGGTCCCGGTGGCCTTGCCGGCCGCCACGACCTGACCCGAGGCCGCGAGGCCGTGCACGAGCGAGGCCAGGGTCGTGGACTGCGGAGTTCATGGACGTTCCGAGGACGGCGACGACGAGGGGCCTGGGTCGGGTCGCACCGGCAGGTCGCTGCGCCACGGGTCCCAGCTGGTAGGGCGCGGCGTCGGTCAAGGTCACCGCCGTGCCCGACCGGGCGAGGACACCCAGGGGCTGCAGGCGGGTGGCGGTGCTGATCGCGGCGTGCTGAGCGGTGACCACCCCGGCGATGCCGCCGGCCGCGATCAGGTCCGCGGCACCGAGGTCCCCGGGCACGGTCGCCTCGAACTGGTCGGGGGCGTAGCGGTGACCGTAGGCGACCAGCACCTCGTCCCCGACGTACAAGGTCTGACGCCGGCTCGCGGGGCTCTCGAGCTTGGTGTGCGTGCCGATCTCCTCGACGCGGGCCAGGACCACGTCACCGGGACGTGGCACCACCCGGTCGCCGACGAGAAGCTCGTAGCCGTGAGCGGAGGCCTCGATGCGTTCGCGCACGAACCGGGTGGTGTACGCCGCCTTGGCGGCGAGCAGACGGGCGGCCGGGAGCGGGAGAGTGCTGATGGGGTCGCCGTGGGTGGACAGCGGGGCGGAGGAGATCGTCATGACCGCGACGCCACGAGCGGTGGATGAGGTGTCTCTGAGACGCGGATGAGGGCTGTCTCATCGCTCGTCAGCCGGCGTTCACCTGCGTGACGGCACCAGGTCAGACGTGGCCGCTGAGCTGCGCCATCCGGCGCTCGAGCGCGGCCAGGTAGGCGTCGCGACGCGCGGCCGAGAGCGCGGACAGGCTCTCGAGGTGGCTGCAGGCGGGCAGCACGTCGATCGACAGCTTCGCCGCACCGGCCAGGGCCCGCAGCTCGTCGAGGCGGTCCCCGAACGGCGTACCGCTGCCGGGGGAGTAGGACCGCACCACCTCGTCCACGTCGTCGGCGTACAGGTCGACCTTGGTGACCACGACGACCAGCCACGTGGGGTGCGCGCGACGCACCGCCATCGAGGCGATCCGGTGCGCGGTGACGGTCCAGTCGTCCAGCTCGCGGGCCAGCTGCTCCTCGCGGGAGACCGGGGCCGCTCCGGTCGTCCCGGCGGCCCGGCGACCGGTGGCGTGGCCGTTGGCGACCACGTGGAGCACGCCGTCGACCGGGTCGTCGTGGAAGACCTGGTCGAGCGCCCCCAGCCGGGTGGCGGCGTTCTCACCGGGCACGACCCGGAAGCGGAACCCGGTCAGCCGGCGGCCGCGGCGCACGCGCCGCTCCAGCACCGCCGAGCCGGACGGGTCGGCGGGTCGCGGTGCGTCGTCGGGGGTCGGCCGACCGCAGAGGTGGTCGACAAGCTCGGACTTGCCGGCGCCGGTCATCCCGGTCACCGCGACTGTGGGGTAGCGGCGCTGGAGGGCGCCGGTGACCCGGTCACGACCCCGGCTCAGGGCCTGGGGTAGGTCGCGGGCACGGAAGGTCGAGGGCACGGGGGTCAGCCTAGGGGTGTGACGACGAGGGTCGGGCGACCACCAGACTGCCCTGGTGCCTGAGCTGCCCGAGGTCGAGTCCGCACGCGCCGTGATCGAGCGCTCCGCGCTGGAGCGGGTGATCGCGGGGGTCGACGACGCGGACACCTACGAGTGCCGGCCGCATGCCCCGGGGGAGATCCGCGACGCGCTCCTCGGCCGTCGGCTGACCGCGGCACGCCGACGCGGCAAGCTGATGTGGTGCGAGACCTCGGGCACCGCCGGCTCGCGGGAACCGGGACCGCTGCTGGGCCTGCACCTGGGCATGAGCGGGCGGATCCTGGTGACCGACCCCACCGAGAGCGCCGAGGACGAGGGCGGTGACTACGTGGGCGGCGGGCCGGGCGGCGGGCCGGGCCGGGGGGCTCGCAAGCCGGAGTGGTACCGGTTCACGATCGACTTCGAGGACGGCGGCTCGCTGCGGCTCTTCGACAAGCGTCGCCTGGGTCGGGTCCGGCTCGATCCCGACGTGGACGCCCTGGGCCCCGACGCCGGCGAGATCGGGCGCGACGACTTCCGGGCCCGCGTGGGTCGAGGCACCGCCCCGCTCAAGGCCCGGCTGCTCGACCAGGCCACCCTGGCCGGGGTCGGCAACCTGCTGGCCGACGAGGTGCTCTGGCAGAGCCGTCTCAGCCCGCAGCGTCCCGCCGGTGAGCTGTCGACCGCGGAGCTGGACGCGCTGCGCCGCGAGCTGCGCCAGGGCATCCGACACGCCATCCGGCACGGTGGGGTGCACACCGGAGAGGTGATGCCCTACCGCCGCTCCGGCGCCCGGTGCCCCCGGTGTGACGCCGAGATGCGGCGCGCCACGGTGGGTGGCCGGACCACCTGGTGGTGCCCGCAGGAGCAGACCTGACGTGGCGCGGGTGGCGATTGGTGCACCGTCGCGCGGATGGGCTAACGTATGCATCGCTCCCAGAGTGTGTGTCACGAGTGAGCGATGGCCCCGTAGCGCAGTTGGTTAGCGCGCCGCCCTGTCACGGCGGAGGCCGCGGGTTCGAGTCCCGTCGGGGTCGCCACCGACACAGGCCGGTTCCTTCCGAGGAGCCGGCCTGCGGCCATCTCCGGGGCCCACTCAGGCGCGCGGCTCGACGTCGACCGGGGTGCCGAACGCGATGCTGCGGTCGTCGGTGCGGAACAGCTCCGGGCACGTCGTCAGGGTGATCAGGTGCGGCTGCGAGCCCAGCGCCGGCGTCACACCGCCGGCCGCCGGGTTGACCGGCCGGTCGGTGAGCATCCAGGTCTGGGTGAACGGCACGGTCAGGTCGGTGCCGCCGGTGGTCTGGGCGTAGGTGTCCTTCGCCTCCCGCGTCTGCACCACGATCTCGTCGCCGACCTGGAGCGAGGGCAGGTCCTGGAGCGGTTCACCGTGGGTGGCCCGGTGCGCCGCCAGCGCGTCGTTGCCGGGCTGGCCCGGCCCGGCGGTGCCCTCGAAGTGGCCGTAGCCTGCGGCGAGCGCGTCGTCGGAGACGCCCTCCAGCACCGGCACCTCGTACGCCGCGCCGAACGCCGGGATGCGCACGACCGCCCTGGTCACGCCGTGCTCGGTGCGGGCCTGCTCCGCGCCGGACTGCCACTGCTGCTCGAGCTCGGAGACGACCTGGTCCTGCTGGCGGTGGCTGACCCAGGTGGTGCCCCCGGTGGTGCCCCAGTACTGCCAGCCCACCCAGCCCAGCACGGCGGTCCCGACCGCGACCAGCAGCAGGCCGAGCATCACCGACACCCGGCCGCCGCGCGTGCGCGCGGGTCGCCGGGCAGGCGCCCCCAGCGAGACGTCGCCCAGGGTGGTCGCGCTGCGTCGTCACGCGTCCACGGTAGATGCCCGACCTCGCACCGACAGGTCCTTCGGGGAGACTGGGGGTGTGCCGATCGAGATGGACGACGAACGCTTCGACGCCCTGGTGGACCGCGCCCTCGACGAGATCCCTGAGGAGCTGGCGTCCCTGGTGCGCAACGTCGTGGTGCTGGTGCAGGCCGAGCCGCCGCCCGAGGAGCCCGACGACCTGCTCGGGCTCTACGACGGGGTGGCGCTGACCGAGCGCGACAGCACGATGCTGCCCGGGCTGCCCGACCGGATCCTCGTCTTCCGGGGCCCGCTGCTCGACTTCTGCGACACCGAGGAGCAGCTCACCGACGAGGTCCGGATCACCGTGGTGCACGAGATTGCCCACCACTTCGGCATCGACGACGACCGGCTGCACCAGCTCGGCTACGCCTGAGCGACCTCAGACCAGGACGGCGCCGAGCGCGAACCCTGCGGCACAGGCGGCCAGGGCGCAGACCAGGGTCGCCACGACGTACGACGACCCCAGGAGCGGTC
Source organism: Nocardioides sp. (assembly GCA_026786275.1). Lineage (GTDB taxonomy): Bacteria > Actinomycetota > Actinomycetes > Propionibacteriales > Nocardioidaceae > Nocardioides. The sequence goes on from JAJAYJ010000172.1 coordinate 18,286, forward strand.
CGTGCTCGTGGGCCTGCACCGCGAACGACGAGTACGTCGTGAAGCCGCCGCAGAACCCGACCCCCAGCAGGAGCAGGGCGTCCGGGCCGACGGCCAGGCCCGAGAGCAGGCCGAGGACGAACGAGCCGGACACGTTAGCGAGCCAGGTGCCGAGTGGGACGTCGGGCCGGTCGACGTACGTCGCCAGCGCGAAGCGGAGCATCGCACCGATCCCGGCGCCCAGGCCCACCAGCAGGGGGCTCACCGGTCCCCGGCCCCGGTGCCGGCCTGGGCCTGCTGGGCCGCGGCGCAGAGCCGTGAGGCCACCGCGACCGCGACCAGGCTGGCGGCCAGGGTGCCCAGGAGGCAGAGCGCCGCGGTCGCGGTGTCGCCTGCGTCCAGCAGTGACCGGGTCTGCTCCGAGACGGCCGAGAGGGTCGTGAACCCGCCCAGGACACCCGGGCCCAGGCCCACCGCGAGCGTCCGGCTACGGCGTACGGCGGGCGCGGCGGGCAGCAGCGCGAGCAGGAACGAGCCGACGACGTTGATCGAGAACGTGGTGGCCGCGAAGCCCGCACCATCGGCGACCAGCTCGCTGCAGGCCCACCGCAGCACCCCGCCGACGGCTCCGCCAACGGCCACCGCGGCGAACAACCGCGGCGTGATCGCACTCACGAGACGACGCTACGCCGCCCGGTGTGGACCTCGGTCCAGGGGATCGGCTGCCCACCCGCGCCCTGGCGGACGAACTCGCCGAGCAACCACCGTTGGAACCGGCGTTGCTCGGGGGACCGGGCCAGCGACAGCAGGCGCTCCTCGCGGCAGAACTCGTCGGCCAGGTCGAGCAGTTCGATGAAGCGGGACAGGGACTGGGTGGCCGCGCGCCCCATCGAGACCTCCAGGTCCATGTCCGAGCGGCCCTCGGCCGTGGCCTGCTCGACCTGCTCGGTGCCGATCACCTCGCGCAGGTGGCGCTCCAGCGAGCCGAACAGGTCGGAGAGGTCTGCGGCCAGGGGGTAGGCGGACTCGTGCGCGAGGGCCAGCAGCCGGACCTCGCGGCGCAGCTCGCGCAGGTGCCAGTGGAAGGTCGAGTAGGCCTTGATCGGGACGCCGAGCACGTGCACCGTGATCGGGTCCGCGACCGGGGCGACGCGGCGCGAGGCCGGGTCCGGCTCACCGGTGACCGCGCCCTCGACCCCGATGTCTTCGGCGAACGAGGAGGCCGGGACGAACCAGACGACCTTGCCGTCGGGCTCGAGGTCGGCGCCCCAGGCGGTCGACGCCCGGGCCACGATGCTCAACCCGCGCCCGAAGGTGAGCAGCGTCTCGTCGAGGTCGTCCTGGAGCCCGTCGAGATCGGGATGCGCCACCACCGACAGCACCGGGGCGTCGGGTGAGGAGTCGCGGACCTCGATGCGCGGGTGCTCCTGGGTGCCGCGCAGCCGCAGCTCGATCGGCGCGGCGCCGTGCAGGAGCGCGTTGGTGACCAGCTCGGAGACGCCGAGCTGGGCGCACTCCAGGATCTCGACCCGACCGATCCCACGGCAGACGTCGCCGACCCAGCGGCGGGCGTCCTGCACACCGCGGGGACCTGGCCCCAGGGCCAGGACGGGCCGGTCGAACGGCACAGCGGCTACTCCTGGGGCGGTCGGGTGGGTGCGAGACATTGTTCCGCACGTTCCTACCCACGGTCGCGGACGAACAAACGTGGCCCGATCAACCTCGAGTGTGGCAGCGATGCCGGGGTGTGACGCACCAGACGTGGTACCGGGTGGTGGACGGTGACCACGGGCGCGGAACAATGCAGGAGTGGGCCCGCGTCTTGCGGTTCCCGGCGAGCGAGGTCGGAAGGACGGCACCATGACCGACGACAACACCGAGGGCACCATGCAGGCTCCCCGTCACCGGGTGGTGGTCATCGGGTCGGGCTTCGGCGGGCTGTTCGGCACCAAGGCGCTGCGCCGCGCCGACGTGGACGTGACGATGGTGGCCAAGACCACCCACCACCTCTTCCAGCCGCTGCTCTACCAGGTCGCGACCGGGATCCTCTCCGAGGGCGAGATCGCGCCCCCGACCCGCGAGATCCTGCGCTCGCAGAAGAACGCACAGGTCCTGCTGGGCAACGTCACCGACATCGACCTGGGCCGCCGCACGGTCACCTCGCAGGTGCTCGGCCGGGAGTCGGTCGTGCCCTACGACTCGCTGATCGTGGCCGCGGGCGCCGGCCAGTCCTACTTCGGCAACGACCACTTCTCCGAGTTCGCCCCCGGCATGAAGAGCATCGACGACGCGCTGGAGCTGCGGGGCCGGATCTTCGGGGCCTTCGAGATGGCCGAGCTCGGCGCCCGGCGGGGTGAGAACGTCGACCACCTGCTGGCCTTCGTGGTCGTCGGAGCCGGGCCGACGGGGGTGGAGATGGCCGGCCAGATCGCCGAGCTCGCCCAGCGCACCCTGCGCCGGGACTTCCGGGCCATCAACACCCGCAGCGCCCGGGTGGTCCTCGTCGACGCCGCAGCGCAGGTGCTGCCGCCGTTCGGGGCCAAGCTGGGGGCCAGCACCAAGAAGGAGCTCGAGAAGCTCGGGGTGGAGGTCATCCTCGGCGCGATGGTCACCGACGTCGACGAGCGCGGTCTCACCATGCAGCACAAGGACGGCCGCAGCGAGCGGCTGGAGGCCGTCACCAAGATCTGGGCCGCCGGTGTGCAGGCCAGCAGCCTGACCCAGACCCTGGCCGCGCAGTCCGGCGCCCCGCTCGACCGAGCCGGTCGGATCGGCGTCAATCCCGACCTCACGCTGCCGGGCCACCCCGACGTCTTCGTGGTCGGCGACATGATCGCGCTGGACAACCTGCCCGGCGTCGCCCAGGTCGCGATCCAGAGCTCGCGCTACGCCGCCAAGGAGATCCGCGGCCGGATCGAGGGCAAGCCCGCCCAGGAGCCCTTCCACTACTTCGACAAGGGCTCGATGGCCACCATCAGCCGTTTCCGGGCGGTCGCCATGGTCGGCAAGCTCCGGCTCACCGGCATCATCGCCTGGCTGATGTGGCTGGCCGTGCACCTCTTCTACATCACCGGCTTCAAGAACCGCATCACCGCGGTGCTGCACTGGTTCGTCTCGTTCCTGGGTCGCGGGCGCTCCGAGCGCACCTCGACCGAGCAGCAGATCTTCGCCCGCTCCGCGCTGGCCCGGCTGCGCGGCGGCACCAACGACCTGGTCTCCGCCCCCGGCCTCTACGACGCCGCGCACGACCTGGCGCGCCGGGCCGAGCTCGAGGAGCAGGCGCACCACGACCTGGCGCGCCGGGCCGAGCTCGAGAAGCAGGCGCTCGAGGAGGCCCGGCTGACCGACGAGGGCGCCCGTGGGGTCAAGGAGACCAGCAGGGCCTGAATCCCGGTGGTGGGCGGCCCGCCGTCCTGCTTGGCTGGTCCGCATGACTGCGCTGACCCCGCCCGATCCGGCCCGGCACGACGAGCTGGCCGCGATGCTGACGGAGTACGCCGACGACTTCCCGCACGGTTCAGGCCTGTGGAACGTGCCCCAGCGGCTGCGGGCCGACCGGGATGCCCAGGCGATGCGGTCCTTCGCGCGGCTGCTGCAGCACCTGGCGGACCCCGCGACGACCTACCTGGACGACACCGTGCCGTCCTGGTACTTCTGGCTGGTCGACGAGGCCGGGGAGCTGGTCGGGTTCCTGGCCTTCCGGCACCGGCTGAACCCGTGGCTGTGGGAGCAGGGTGGTCACGTCGGCTACTCGGTGCGCCCGGCACGGCGACGCGAGGGGCACGCCCGCCGGGCGCTGGGGCTTGCGGTACGCCGGGCCCCGGAGCTCGGGATCGACCGGGTCCTGGTGACCTGCGACGACGACAACCTGGCCTCCGCGGGCACCATCGAGGCGAACGCCGGGGTGCTGCAGGACGTCCGGGCGGGCATGCGGCGCTACTGGATCACGCCGTGACGCGGGTGGCGTGGCTCAGGTCGGGTCACCGGAGCGGCAGGACCGCAGCACCCGGGTGAACTCGACCGGGTCGACGATCGCCGAGGTGACCTCGAACGGCGCCATCCCGCGCCGGGCGAGCAGCGCCTTCCAGTCTCGCTGACCAGGGGTGCCGAGGAGTTCCGGCGGCGACTCCTGGCTGGTGAGGTCGTAGGTGGAGCGAGCGCGGGCGCGCACGATCTCGAGCTGGCCGTCCTTGACCGTGAGGCGGGTGAGCGGGGTGGTGGCCAGCAGCGCCCACACCAGTGCCGTGCCGAACCCGGCGGCGGCCATCATCGCGATGCTGGACCCGCCCGAGGCCCGGTAGGCCTGCAGGACGAGAAAAGCCGTGGTCGCGACGCCGGCGAGCACCACGGCCTGGACCAGGGTGCGGGCGCCCCGGCGGGGACGGAACCGGTGCGCGACGACTGTCGACCGGTGGGCCTTGGTGGTGGCGCGTCGGCCCGCCTTGCCCCGCGGCCGCTTGGAGCGATCGGAGCGCCCGGAGCGGGTCGGTGCGTCCGGGGTGCTGGATCCGCCGTCGGAGGGCTCCCGGCGTAGATCATCGGTCGTCTCCTGGTCGGCGACCGCGAGCGGGTCCCGGTGCGTCGGCGGTGACGCCGGTGAGGCCTGGGCGACGACGTGCGCGAACGGCCGCGACGGCGCCGGCTCGGCAAGGGCCTCTGGTGCCCCGGTGCTGGGTGCCCCGGCGCTGTGGCGCCCTGGAGAGCCCCGCAGTCGACCCAGCGGAGCGGCAGCCCGGGTGGGCGCGGCGCCCGCGACGAGCGGCTCGGGAGCCACCGGTTCCTCCGCGGCGGGCGGTGGCAGCGCCGGGAGCCCCGCCTCGTGGTGCCGGTCCTCGTCGTGCAGGGTCCTGATCCAGGCGGGAAGGTCGTCGTCGGCTGGGGCCTGGATCGACAGCGGCGTGAAGCCCTCGGCCCACACGGGCTCGGCGGGCTCCGGCAGCACCGGTCCCGGCTCGGGCTCCGCCGCGACGGACGCGGTCGGTGGGATGGAGGGCTCGCGCAACTGCGTGAGCCAGTCCGGCGCGCCGCCGGCGGTGGAGCGGGTGGGGCGCCGGGGGTGGGCCTCCTGCTCCAGCTTGCGACGCACCGACGGCATGATCACGGGCTCACAGTCGCCGGCGTGCGGCTCGCTCGTGGTGCCGACGGGGGCGTGCGTCGACGGGGCGGCGGCATCGGCCGCGGCGGCCTGCTGCGTGCGGTGCGTGAGCCATCGGCCGAACAGGTCGGTGGCCTGCTCGGGCTCGTCTCGTTCGGCCACCTCGGTCATGGCTTGCAAAGTACGCCGTCGCGGCGGCCTGTGCCTGACATCGGGAGAACTGGGGGACGAGACGTGTCCCCGGCGGGCCGGCCGGGCCATCACCGGGGGATCAGGCGTCGGGGTCCTCGGGGTGCTTGCGGCGGCGGTCGAGGTCGCGCAGGAAGTCGTCGTCGTCGTCGGGGCCCTGCACCCGCTCGGGCGGGCGTGTGCGCGGGCGGCGCTTCGGCGTCGGGGCGCCATCCTGCTGCAGTGCGCGGATGGTGAAGTACACCGCGACGGCGATCACCAGCACGAGGATCAGCAGCTTGAGCACGCGGCCAGCCTACGTCGGGGGTCCATGCCGGTCCGGCCCTCGTGGCGGGGCCGGTCACGACCGTCCGGTCGGTGCCCCCCGTCGGCCTAGGATGGAGACGTGAAGGAGTTCGTGGTCTACACCCTGATGCGGCTGGCCCTGCTGGCCGGCACCCTCGGCATCGTCATCGGCATCTGGTCGCTGGTGGCCGACGACGTGTGGATCCCCGGCGCGCTCGTCGTCGCCTTCGTGGTGAGCGGCGTCGGCTCGCTGGTCCTGCTCAATCGGCAGCGGGAGGCGTTCGCGCAGCGGGTGCAGGTCCGCGCCGAACGGGCCACGAAGGCGTTCGAGGAACTGCGGGCCCGTGAGGACGCTTCCACCGACACGTCCAGCGACACGTCCAGCGGCACGTCCCCCGACGCCGGGGCCGCTCCTGGCGTGGAGCCGGCCCGGGACCGGCCGCAGCCGCGCCGCGAGGCCTAGTCCCGGCGCTTGTTGATCGACCGGTTGACCCGGCTCTGCGACTGGCCCAGCACCTTGGCCATCAGCGGCACCCGGAACTTCCAGGCTGCGACGGCGAGCACGACCACGAGGATGAAGATCAGGAAGCCCATGTGCCCGAGCCTACGGCCCGAGCGGGCACGGCCGCCCGCTCAACCGACGAGCAGGCCCGTGGTCACCAGCACCGCCCACACCAGCTCGGCCAGCCCGGTCTGCTGCAGCACCGGCACCAGTCCCAAGCCGGTGGCACCGCCGGCAACGGTCCGCAGCCCGCGCGCGGCCACCACCAGGAAGCCCAGCCCCAGCAGCGCCCACCACGTCGTCGAGACCGCGACGGCCACCACGGCAACGGCGGCGGCCAGTACGAGGAGGCCGTAGAGGCCACGGGTCCTGGTGTCACCGAGGCGCACGGCGAGGGTCTGCTTGCCGGCGACCGTGTCGGTCGGGATGTCACGCAGGTTGTTGACCACCAGGATCGCGCAGGCCAGCGACCCGATGCCCACGGCGGCGTATCCCGCCGGCCACAGCCAGGTCTCGGTCTGGACGTAGGTCGTGCCGGTCACGGCGACCAGGCCGAAGAAGACGAACACCATCACCTCGCCCAGGCCGAGGTAGCCGTAGGGCTTGGTGCCGCCGGTGTAGAACCACGCCGCGACCACGCACAGCGCCCCGACCGTGACCAGCCACCAGGCGGTGGTCGCGGCGAGCACCAGCCCGGCGAGGGCCGCGACCCCGAAGGCCAGGAACGCGGCGGCCTTGACCGCGCCGGCGCTGGCGGCCCCGGAGCCGACGAGCCGCATCGGGCCGACCCGGTCGTCGTCGGTGCCGCGGATGCCGTCGGAGTAGTCGTTGGCGTAGTTGACGCCGACCTGCAGTGCGAGGCTGACCACCAGGGCGAGCAGTGCCTTCCACCACACGCCCGACCAGTCGTCCCAGGCGCCGGCGTACGCCGCGACGCCGGTCCCGGCCAGCACGGGGGCCACGGCGGCGGGCAGGGTGCGGGGCCGGGCGCCGGTGAGCCAGTCAGCGGGAGCGGTCATGATCGGCGATTCAACCCCCAGGCGCGAGCCGGTCAGCGGCTGGGGTCGAGCTCGTGGCGCTCCAGGAAGCGCTGGGCGGCCCGGGACGAGGGGTGGATCCCGACGGTGGCGACCACGACGATGGCGGCGATCACCAGCCACCCGGCGGCGCCCCAGCTGATGGCGAGGAACGTGTAGAGGGCCGGGGCCCAGACGTAGCCCAACGTGCCGCCGAGGTTGGCGGCGCCCTGGTACTCCCCGCGCCGGTCGGGGTCGGAGAGCTCGGACTCGAAGGCCCAGGTGGCCGCCGACAGGTACAGCTCGGCCCCGGTCACCGTGATGTGGCCGAGCCAGATCAGGGCGATCGTGAGCCAGCCCACGGTCTCGTGGGTCACCAGCGTGACCACGCAGGACGCCACGAAGAAGACACTGCTGATCCGGGCCGACCTGAGCGCGGTGCTCACGTCGCGGACACCCCGGGCGGCGGCCATCGGCAGGAAGATGCACATCACCGTGTTGGTGCCGAAGAGCAGCGCGAGCAGCACCCGGGGCGCGTCGGTCTCCTCGACCAGCCACAGCGGGATCACGATCTGCAGCAGCACCTGGTTGGTGCTCAGCACGCCGCCGAAGAACGACGTGGCCAAGAAGCCCCGGTTGCGCAGCGCGCCGGGGACACCGTCGTCTGCGGGTCCCTGCGTGGCCCCGTCGACCGCCTGCTCCAAGACATCGGGCCGCTCGCGGTGGCCGACCTGCGGCAGCCGGGTGATCCAGAACGCGTTGGCGGCCACCAGGACGGCGGTGAACACCGGCAGGGCGCGGATCACGTCGTTGTCGTCGAAGGCGAGCGCGAAGCCTCCGAGGGCGGCGCCGAGGGTGAAGCCGAGGTTGAGCGCCGAGTACATGTAGGCCTGGGAGCGCACCCGGTCCGCGCGCGGCAGCAGGTCGAGGACGTACGCCCCGCGTCCGGCGTTCCCGGCACTGTTGACGACCTCCAGCACGATGCTCATCGCCAGGAACGCGGCGAACCCGTCGATGAACGGCCACAGCACGTACATCGCCGCGGTGCCCGACGCGCCCAGGACCCAGGTCCGTTGCGGGCCGATCCGGTCCGCGAGCTTGCCGGCCGGGACGGCGACCACGAACGACGCGACGCCGGCCAGGGTGATCCCGAGCCCGACCTGAGCGGCCGACAGGCCGACGATCTGGGTGAAGAACACCGCACTGGCGGTCATGAATGTGCCGTCGCCGACGGCGTACAGCACCGACTGCAGCGAGAGCCTGCCGGCCAGCGGGGTGGGCGGCTTCAGGGTTCCGAGGGCCGAGGGCACGCTCGTCATGCAACCACGCCGGACTACCGTTCCTCTCATGGTTATCGGCGAGGACCCCGTGGCCTCGCTGGGCCGGTGGCTGGGCTCGCCCGGGGAGCCCGAGCCGCTGGTGGTCGAGACCTCCGGCTCGACGGGGCGGCCCAAGCGGGTCGTGTTGTCGCGCCGTGCGGTGCTGGCCTCGGTCGCGGCTACCGAGCGTCGTCTCGGCGGGTCCGGGCCCTGGGTGCTGCGATTGCCGGCGGCGTACGTCGCGGGCATCCAGGTCGTCTGCCGCTCGCTGCTGGCGGGGCACGCCCCGGTCCAGGAGTGGCCGACCGGAGAGGGCTGGTTCACCTCGCTGGTGCCGACCCAGCTGCACCGGATGCTGGCGGAGCCTGACGACCTCGACGCCCTGCGCCGGGCCCACACCGTGCTGCTGGGCGGTGGCCCGGTCGACCCCGCGCTGCGGGCCCGGGCCGGGGCCGCCGGCGTGCGGGTGGTCGCGACGTACGGTGCGGCCGAGACCGCCGGTGGCTGCGTCTACGACGGCGTGCCCCTGGACGGGGTGGGCCTCGCGCTGGAGACCGACGGCCGGATCCGGGTCGGCGGCCCCACCCTCTTCGAGGGCTACGACGGCGACCCGGCCCTCAGCGCCGAGGTGCTGGTGGACGGCTGGTTCCGGACCGCCGACGCGGGTCGCCTCGACGACCACGGCCGGCTGCAGGTGCTGGGCCGTCTCGACGACGTGGTGCTCTCCGGCGGGGTCAACGTGCCGGCGCCGGCGGTGGCCGCCCGGCTGCGGGCGATGCCGGGGGTGGAGCAGGTCGAGGTGCTCGGGGTGCCCGACGAGGAGTGGGGCCAGCGGCTGGTGGCGTTCGTGGTGGGGGCCCCGGGCCTCGACGAGGTCCGGGACTGGGTGTCGCAGTCCCAGCCCCGCTCCTGGGCGCCCCGCCAGTTGGTCCGGCTCGACGACGTACCCCTGCTGGCCAACGGCAAGCCCGACCGGCTGCGGCTGCGTGCGCTGGCCACCTCCGAGAGGGCGCAGCGGGCATGAGGGTCTGGTCGGTGGGTCTGCGCACCCGCTTCCGCGGCATCACGGTGCGCGAGGGCGTGCTGGTCGAGGGCCCGGCGGGCTGGGGCGAGTTCAGCCCGTTCCTGGAGTACCCGCCCGAGGTCGCGCTGCCCTGGCTGCGCTGCGCGGAGGAGGCGGCCGCCGGTGACTGGCCCGCGCCGCTGCGCGACCGGGTGCCGGTCAACGTGACCGTGCCCGCCGTCGACCCGGCGCAGGCCCACGCGATCGTCAGCGCCGGTGGTTGTGCGACCGCCAAGGTCAAGGTGGCCGAGGCCGGGCAGAGCCTGGCCGAGGACGAGGCCCGTCTGGAGGCGGTGCGCGACGCGATCGGGCCCGGCGGCCGGATCAGGGTGGACGCCAACGGAGGCTGGTCGGTCGACGACGCGGTCCGCGCGGTCGGCGTGCTGGAGCGGGCGGCGGGCGGCCTGGAGTACGTCGAGCAGCCGTGCCCGAGCGTCGAGGACCTGGCGGCCGTGCGCCGCGCAGTCGCGGTGCCGATCGCGGCCGACGAGTCGATCCGCCGCGCTGAGGACCCCTACCGGGTCCGGGACCTGGAGGCCGCCGACATCGCGGTGCTGAAGGTGCAGCCGCTCGGCGGGGTCCGTGCCTGCCTGCGGATCGCCGAGGACATCGCGATGCCGGTCGTGGTGTCCTCGGCGCTGGAGAGCTCGGTGGGGATCGCGGCCGGGGTCGCCCTGGCGGCAGCGCTGCCCGAGCTGCCGTACGCGTGCGGCCTGGCCACGGTGCAGCTGTTCACCGACGACCTGGTGCTGGAGCCGTTGCTGCCGGTCGACGGCTGGCTGCGGGTCGGCACCCCGGTGGTCTCCTCAGCGGCTCTGGAGCGGCTGGCCGCCCCGGACGACCGGGTCGCGCACTGGCGGGCCCGCCTCGCCGAGGTGCGTGCCCGTGGACACGACCTGCGGCAGGATCATCCCTCGTGAGCGATGCGACCAGCCTGGCCCGAGCCGTCGTCACCCGCTTGGTGCACGCCGGCGTGAGCGAGGTCGTGCTCGCGCCCGGATCCCGCAACGCGCCCCTCTCCTTCGCGGCGTACGACGCCGCGGCCGCCGGCCTGCTGCGGCTGCACACCCGCATCGACGAGCGCTCCGCCGGGTTCCTGGCCCTCGGCCTGACCCGCAACCACGCCCGGGCCGCGGTCATCTGCACGTCCGGCACCGCGGTCGCCAACCTGCACCCCGCGGTGCTGGAGGCCGCGCACGCCGAGTTGCCGCTGGTCGTCCTCACCGCCGACCGGCCGGCCCGGCTGCGGGGCACCAACGCCAATCAGACCACTGACCAGGTCGGCGTCTTCGGCCGGCTGGTCGCGCCCCACGACCTGTCCTCGGTCGACGGGCTGGACGGGCTCGTCCTCGACGCGCTCGTGCACCTCAACGTGCAACTCGACGACCCGCTGCTGCCCGAGGACACCTGGACCCCGCCGGGTCGTGCGGTCCAGGGTGCGCCCCGGCGCACGTTCGGCCACACGGCCCGCGTCGACCTCGGGCCGCGCACCGTGGTGGTGGCCGGGGACGACGCCGGACCGAAGGCCCGGATGCTGGCCGAACGGGCCGGCTGGCCGCTGCTGGCCGAGCCCTCCAGCGGCGCCCGCACCGGCACCCACGCGCTGCGCTGCTACCGGCTGCTGCTCGACACCGACCTGGGCCAGCAGGTTGAGCGGGTGGTCGTCTTCGGCCACCCCACCCTGTCCCGCCCGGTTGCGCGGCTGCTGGGCCGCCAGGACGTGCAGGTGCTGGCCGCCCCGGCCCGCGGGGTGTGGGCGCGACGACCGTTCCCGGTGCACGCCACGATCGGGGTCGGGGAGCCCGCCGAGGACCAGGAGCGCGACGACCCCGCCTGGCTGGAGGCCTGGCAGGCCGCGGACGCCGGGATCAGTCGTGAGGTCGACCGCACCCTGGCCGCGGCGCCCGGCCTCACGCCGTACGCCGTCGCGGGCGCGGTCAGCCAGGCGGTCCCGGTCGACGGTCTGCTGGTGGTCGGTGCCTCCAGCCCGATCCGCGACCTGGACCTGATGGCCCGGCCCTACCCCGTCGGCCAGCACCGCAAGGTGATCGCGAACCGGGGGCTGGCCGGCATCGACGGCACCGTCTCGACCGCGATCGGCGCCGCCCTGGCCCGGTCGTGGGGCAGCCGCAACCTGGCGCTGATGGGCGACGTGACCTTCCTGCACGACAGCAACGGGTTGGTGATGGGGCCCGAGGAGCCACGCCCCGACCTGACGATCGTGGTGGTCAACGACGACGGCGGGTCGATCTTCTCGATGCTGGAGCAGGGAGCGCCCGAGCACGCGGGCCGCTTCGAGCGGCTCTTCGGCACCCCGCACGGCGTCGACCTGGCCAGCCTGTGCGCGGCGACCCGGACCCCGCACTGGAAGGTCGACTCGGTGGCCGAGCTCGAGCACGCCCTGCTGGCGCCGAACGGCGGCGTGGAGGTCGTGGAGGCCGTCGTGGGCCGTCAGGACCGCCGGGCCCTGGACGAGCAGCTCAGGGCGCTGCGCGCGTGAGTACCGGCGCGTCCACCACCGGGAACGGGTCGTGGAACGGGGGCAGCAGCCCGTGCCACCCGTCGTGCTCCGATGATGTCCGCAAGCCCTGCGTGTGGTGCCCGAGCCTCTCCCGCTCGACGACGATCAGGTAGCTGCTCGGGTACTCGATGCCGCGCGTCGCGCGGAGCCCGCGGAAGCCGGGCGGGAGAGGTGATCGCCGTATTCCCGGCTCGACGGCGTTGTGCTGGCAGCGCAATCGGGTCGCGTGGGGTGCGGCGCGGGTGCTCGGGCTGGGAGGATCACGCTCGTGGAGTACGCCCTGCTGCTCAGTGGACTCGCGGTCGCGGTGCTCGCCTCGACCGCGGTGGCCCGACGCTTCGACGTACCCGAGCCGTTCCTGCTGTTCCTCGTCGGCATCGCGGCCTCGTACATCCCGCAGGTGCCGCAGGTCTACCTCTCCGAGCAGGTGGTGCTCTTCGGCCTGCTGCCGCCGCTGCTGTACGCCGCCGCGCAGCAGACGTCCCTGGTCGACTTCAACGCCAACCGCCGCCCGATCCTGCTGCTCTCGGTCGGGTTGGTGGTCTTCACGACCGCTGGTGTCGGGCTGGTCGCCCACCTGCTGCTGCCCGGCATCGGGTGGGCGCTCGCGTTGGCCATCGGCGCGGTCGTCGCGCCCCCCCCCCCCCGGGGCCGCCACCCGCGCGGGGCGCCGGGGGGGCGGGCGCGGCGCGGTGGGGCGCGACAGCCCGGGGCGGGGCGCCCACCTGCGGCGGCCGGGCAGGGGGGGGGCGGGGGCGTGGGCCTGCGGGGCGGTCGGCGCGCCGCCCGACGCGGTGGCCGCCACCGCGATCGGGCGCCGGATCGGGCTGCCTCGGCGGATCGTGACGATCCTCGAGGGCGAGTCGCTGCTCAACGACGCGACCGCGCTGGTCGCGCTGCGCACGGCGCTCGCCATCGCCGCGGGCAGCGGGCTGGACTACTGGGGTGTCTCGCTGGACTTCGTGCGGGCGGCCGGTGGCGGCGCGCTGATCGGGATCGGGTTCTTCGTCGTAGTGGCCAAGGTACGTCGGAACCTGGCTGACCCCGTCCTGGACAGCGCCCTGTCGCTGCTGGTGCCGTTCGCGGCGTACGTCGTGGCCGAGGAGGCGCACGCCTCCGGCGTGATCTCGGTCGTGGTCGCCGGGCTGCTGCTCGGCCACCAGGCGCCGGTGCTGCAGTCCGCACAGTCCCGGATCGCCGAACGTCTCAACTGGCGCACCATCTCCTTCGTCCTCGAGAACGCGGTGTTCCTGCTGATCGGGCTGCAGGCCTGGTGGATCGTGCGCGGTGCCGCCGACAGCGACCTCAGCACCGGTCGGATCGTCGCCGTCTGCGCGGCCACCCTCGGTGCCGTCGTGGTGCTACGGCTGCTGTGGGTCTTCCCGGCCCGGTACGCGATCGTCCGTCCCGGCGCCGACCCCGACGCCGGTGGAGTCCCACCCTGGACCTACACCTTCCTGCTGGGCTGGGCCGGCATGCGCGGCGTGGTCACCCTGGCCGCGGCGTTCGTGATCCCGGAGGGCACGCAGTACCGCGAGGTGCTGCTGCTGATGGCCTTCACCGTGGTGGCCGGCACGCTGCTCATCCAGGGCATGTCGCTGCCGTGGATCGCGCGGCGCCTGCGGGTGCCCTCGCCCGACCCGGCCGAGGACGCGCTGGCCCGGGCCACCCTGCTGCAGCAGGCCTCCAAGGCGGCGCTGCACCGGCTCGACGACATGCAGTACGACGACGCGCACGGCGTCATCGACCTGATCCGTCAGCGCCTCGACCAGCGCAACTTCGCGGCCTGGGAGCGGCTGGCCACCGTCAGCGACGAGGAGTCGCCCAGCGACCTCTACGCACGGGTCCGGCTGGCGATGATCGAGGCCGAGCGGAAGCGGGTGCTGGAGATCCGCAGCGAGGGCATCGTGCCCTCCGACGTGGTCGCCGACGTGCTGGCGATGCTGGACGTCGAGGAGTCGATGCTCGACCTGGCCACCGAGGAGCGCCGGGAGATCCGGCTGACCTCGGGCGCTCGGCGTACCGGGGCGAGCTGCGAGGACCTGGAGACGCACCCCGCCGTCGCGACGGCCGACGAAGCGTGCTGCGCCCGGTGCCTCGAGGAGGACCTACGCTGGGTCGCTCTGCGGCAGTGCCTGGTCTGCGGCAACCTGGCCTGCTGCGACTCCTCGGTCGGCCAGCACGCCGCCGGGCACTTCCATGAGACCGCCCACTCGGTGATGGAGTCGGCCGAGCCCGATGAGGACTGGCGCTGGTGCTATGTGCACCACACCACCGGGTGAGGGACGTCCGGACGGCGGGGACCTCCCGCAGACCGCCCGCCTCTGACGTCGCCTGCTGACGTCGCCCGAGCGCGAGCACGAGGCAGGTGGGTCGTGGCCTCAGGAGCCGCCGAGGGAGTCGCGGACCGGCACGAACTTGGCCTGCGCCTCGGCCAGCTCGGAGTCCGGGTCGGAGTCGGCGACGATGCCGCAGCCCGCGAAGAGCCGGACGCTGTCGCCCTCGACCACGCCGGAGCGCAGCGCGATGCCCCACTCGCCGTCACCGCGGTCGTCCATCCAGCCGACCGGTCCGGCGTAGCGGCCCCGGTCGAGGTGCTCGATCTCCTCGATCAGGTGCACGGCCTCCAGCGTCGGGGTGCCGCCCACGGCCGCGGAGGGGTGCAGCGCCTCGGCCAGCTGCAGCGACGACACGGTGGCGGCGTCGTGCACCACCCCCGCCACGTCGGTGGCCAGGTGCATCACGTTGGGCAAGTGCAGCACGAATGGCGACTCCGGCACGTTCATCGACGAGCAGTGTGGCTCGAGGGAGTCGGCGACCGAGCGGACGGCGTACTCGTGCTCCTCGAGGTCCTTCGACGACCGGGCCAGCGCAGCGGCCAGAGCCAGGTCGCGGCCGTCGTCACCGGTCCGCCGGATGGTGCCGGCCAGCACCCGGGAGGTGACCAGGCCGCGCTCTCGGCGCACGAGCATCTCGGGGGTGGCGCCGAACATGCCGTCCACGTGGAAGGTCCAGCACATGGGGTAGCCCTCGGCCAGGCGCTGCAGCGGCCATCGCACGTCCACAGGCTCGGCGGCGGTGGCGACCAGGTCGCGGGCGAGCACGACCTTCTCGAGGTCACCCCGCCCGATCCGTTGCACCGCGTCGGCGACGACACCCATCCAGCGCTCGCTGTCGAGGGACCCGTCGGAGAAGGCGATGCCCGCCGGCGGCCGGGGTGCGGGTGCCGCGCACAGACGGGCGTCGACCCGGGCAGCGTCGACCGACACCGTGGTCATCCAGGCCCGGTCACCGCGCAGCCCGACCACGACCTCGGGCACCACGAGCGCCGAGTCACCGGGCTCGTCGGAGAAGGCGAAGGTGCCGAAGCCGACCAGGCCGGTGCCGGGCTCGGCCACCGTGTCGGTGATCTCGGCGCGCGCTGTCAGCTCGCTCCACCACTTCGCGGCGTCCGCGAAGCGAGTCGGGCCGTCGGTGCGCAACAGGGCGGCCACGCCCCAGCCGACCAGTCCCTCGCCGCGCCGGATCCAGGAGACCGGGTGGTCGTCGGGCACCAGGTCCAGCAGGCCCAGGCCGGGCGGCAGGGAGACGGCGACGGTGGTGACCACGAGGCGGTCGGGCAGCGGAGCCCCTCCGGCGCGGTCGATGCTCACCATGCGAGCCTACCCACGGGTTCGCGCTGTCCTGGGTCCGAACGGGTGAGGACGGTGGGGTGTGTGACGCATCCATCACGCCGGGGGACCGGGCGGCGGCCGCGCGATCTCTCGGTAGCCTTCGCCGACGTGACCCCCTCGTCCTCCCGCCGTCCGTCCGCCCGTGTGTCCGCGATCGTGCTGGGGGTGCTGCTGCTCGTCGCGATGGCCGGCTTCGCGATCGGGCTGCCACGACTCGCGCAGGACGAGGCCTCCTCCGGGGTCTCGCTGCCCGACACGCTGCCGGGTGGTTGGACCGCTATCGAGCGGGCGGGCGGGCCGGACGGCGCCGACGACGCGGAGTTCACCGCGCAGCAGGCGCAGGCCGTCACCTACGTCAACGAGGTCCTCGGCGGGGTGTACGACGAGCCGACGGGGTTCCAGGCCTACGTCAACGACGCCCGCGACAGCCTCGTCACGGTGACCGTCTTCGACGCCGCGGGGGGAGCCTTCGCACCGGCCAACGGCGTGGCCGACCCGGCCCTGTTCGGCCTCGACCGGGCGCCGGTCGAGCTGACCCGTGAGGGTGACGCCGTCTGCATCGCCAACTACCAGAGCGCTGCGCAGTCGGGCCAGGCCCCGCAGGGCGACCCCGACCAGCCGCTGTCGGTCAGCTGCCAGACGACCCAAGGCGCGCAGACCGTGCAGCTGGGCTCGCAGGGCATGTCGGTCGGCGACACGGTCGAGCTGCTCGACCGGGTCGGTGCCGGTGCGGCCTGAGGGGGGTCACGACCAGTAGACGACGACCCGATCGCCCACGGCCACCTGGTCGAACAGGTCGGTGATCGCGTCGAGGTCACGCACGTTGACGCAGCCGTGGGAGGCCCCGGCGTACCCCCGGGCGGCGAAGTCCGAGGAGTAGTGGACGGCCTGGCCGCCGGAGAAGAACATCGCGAACGGCATCGCCGAGTCGTAGAGGCTCGACACGTGGTCGCGGCTCTTGCTCTCCACCGAGAACGCGCCCTCACGGGTCGGCGTCACGCTCGAGCCGAACCGTACGTCGACAAGCGCGCGGACCTCCCCGCCGACGACCCAGCGCAGCGTCTGGGTGCTCTTGTCGACGCACAACGCCCGCCCGGTCGCACACCGGGCGTCGAGCGGGCCGGGCGGGTTGCCCCCGCCGCTGCTCACGATGTTGTCGAGCTCGTCTTGCGTCGGCACGGTCGTCATCGCGGTCAACCGGTCCAGGGTGCGCTGGTCGACCTGTCCGGTGACCGGGATCTCGCGCTTGGCCTGGAAGCCCCGCACGGCCTGCACGGTGAGGTCGTCGTACCCGCCGGTGACGTCATGGTCGAACCAGTCGATCTGGCGCAGTCGCGCCTGCAGGTCCTCGACGTCGTCGCCTGACGCACCGGGCACGAGCAACGCCGGTCCGGCCACCAGGGTGGGGGTCGGTGCCAGGGTCGGGGCAGCGGGCGGCAGCCCGCGCGACGACACCGCTGCGGCGGCGGAGGCGGGGCCGGCCGCCAGCTGCTGCTGGCGGTGGGCGTAGACGGCCGCGACGACGGCCGAGGCGAGC
Source organism: Nocardioides sp. (assembly GCA_026786275.1). Taxonomy (GTDB): domain Bacteria; phylum Actinomycetota; class Actinomycetes; order Propionibacteriales; family Nocardioidaceae; genus Nocardioides. The sequence goes on from JAJAYJ010000172.1 coordinate 35,466, forward strand.
AGGACGATCGTCAGGACGCCGAGCAGCAGACGACGCAGGTGCGACACAGGAGCTCCTGGGGGAAGGTCGGAGTTCGGGGGGCCGGCTGTCGCGCGGCGGGCCTTGGAGAACAGTGACCCCTCGAGGACCGGTCTGGTCGGCGCCACTCCGAGGCGGCGGGCCGAGGGGTGAGGAGGAGGGGTGGCCGGTCGGCCCCGTAATCTTTGCTCGTGGCCCGCGCAGAGCTCGACAAGCAACCCACCGACGTGCGTCGGATGTTCGACGCCGTGGCGCGTCGCTACGACGTCACCAACGACGTGCTGTCCCTGGGCCAGGATCGCCGGTGGCGACGCGACACCGTCGACGCGGTCGCGCCGAGGCCGGGGGAGCGGGTCTTGGACCTCGCCGCCGGCACCGGCACCTCGAGCCAGCCCTTCGCGGACCTGGGTGCGGTCGTGGTGCCATGCGACTTCTCGCTGGGGATGCTGGAGGTGGGCAAGCGGGCGCGCCCCGCGCTCGCCTTCACGGCCGGCGACGGCACCCGGCTGCCGTTCGCCGGCGACACCTTCGACGCGGTCACCATCTCCTTCGGGCTGCGCAACATCGTGGACCCGCTGCAGGGTCTCCGCGAGATGCTCCGGGTCACCAAGCCGGGCGGTCGGCTCGTGGTCTGCGAGTTCAGCCACCCGACCTGGACGCCGTTGCGCACCGTCTACCTCGAGTACCTCATGAAGGCTCTGCCCCCCGTGGCCCGGGCCGTGTCGTCCTCCCCGGACGCCTACGTCTACCTGGCCGAGTCGATCCGGGCCTGGCCCGACCAGCGGGGCCTGGCCGACCTGGTCCTGGAAGCCGGCTGGGTCGGTGCGGAGTGGCGCGACCTCTCGGGCGGCATCGTGGCCCTGCACCGCGCCACGTCGGGGTAGTCCCCGCTGAGATTGGCCCCTGGCGGGTGGCCGACGGGGCGATCCAAGCGGGGACTACCCCGACGGTCGACCCAGGCCCCGTTCGCACACCCCCCCGGGCAGGCAATTAGCCAAGGCGGCCATGCCCAAAATCTGCAGGGGGGTCCTCTCCAGGTGGGGCCACCCCCGCGTGACGGGCCGGTCGAGCAGTGGCAGACTGAGGGCCGCGGCACTTCGTGATTTGGTTCACAAGATCACAACCGGCGCGTCGACAGATGAAGGGAGGGCGCCGTCGTGGAGCTCTACACCCCGGTGCTGGCACTCGGAATCCTGGCCGCGCTGTTCGCCGTCGGATCGGTGGGCATCAGCACGCTGACCGGTCCCGCCCGCTACAACCGGGCCAAGCTGGACTCCTACGAGTGCGGCATCGAGCCGACCCCGCAGCCCGTCGGCGGCGGTCGCTTCCCGGTGAAGTACTACATCACCGCGATGCTCTTCATCGTCTTCGACATCGAGATCATCTTCCTCTACCCGTGGGCCGTCCACTTCGACGCCATGGGGGTGTTCGGGCTGGTCGAGATGGTCATCTTCATCGCCACCGTGTTCGTCGCCTATGCCTACGTGTGGCGACGCGGCGGCCTCGAGTGGGACTGAGCGACGCGACGCAGGCACGCCGCAAGCGTCCTCGTACCTCCCGACGCGCACCGGACGAACGAAAGGGCAACTAGATGGGTATCGAAGAGAAGCTTCCGAGCGGCGTCCTGCTCACCACGGTCGAGGGCGTGGCCGGCTACATGCGCAAGGCGTCGTTCTGGCCGGCCACCTTCGGCCTGGCCTGCTGCGCCATCGAGATGATGACGTCGGGCGGTCCGAAGTACGACCTGGCCCGCTTCGGCATGGAGGTCTTCCGGGCCAGCCCGCGCCAGGCCGACCTGATGATCGTGGCCGGCCGGGTCAGCCAGAAGATGGCGCCCGTACTGCGCCAGATCTACGACCAGATGGCCGAGCCGAAGTGGGTGCTCGCGATGGGCGTCTGTGCCAGCAGCGGCGGCATGTTCAACAACTACGCGATCGTTCAGGGTGTCGACCACGTCGTGCCCGTGGACATGTACCTGCCCGGCTGCCCGCCGCGCCCCGAGATGCTGATCGACGCCATCCTCAAGCTGCACGACCAGGTCCAGGCAGGCAAGCTCGGGGCCAACCGGCTGGCCCAGATCGAGCAGCGCGAGAACGACGCGCTCAAGGCCGTGCCGACCTCCGAGATGAAGGGTCTGCTCAGGTGAGCGACCAGGGTCCCGACCAGGCGGCCGTCGACCAGTCGCCCGAGAACACCGCGCACCTCCCGGCCGAGGCCGGGCAGGTGCAGGCCGTCGGCGCCCGCAGCGGGATGTTCGGCGTCAAGGGCACCGGCGACACCAGCGGGTACGGCGGGCTGGCCGCGCCGATCGTGTTCCCCGGCGCCACCTCACGACCTCTCGAGGGCTGGCGCGAGGACGTCGCCGCTGCCCTCGACACGGCGCTGGCCGGCGGCGGGCTGCACACCGCGCTGCAGCAGGTCGTCGTGCACCGCGGCGAGGTCACCTTCCACGTGCGCCGCGAGGACCTGCTGGCCGTGGCCACCCTGCTGCGCGACGACCCGGCCCTGCGCTTCGAGCTCTGCTCGGGGGTCAGCGGGGTGCACTACCCGGCCGACACCGGCCGCGAGCTGCACGCGGTCTACCACCTGCTCTCGATGACCTTCAACCGCCGGATCCGGCTCGAGGTCACGGCTCCCGACGCCGATCCGCGCCTCCCGTCCACGGTCCCGGTCTACCCGACCAACGACTGGCACGAGCGCGAGACCTTCGACATGTTCGGCATCGTGTTCGACGGCCATCCCGCCCTGACGAGGATCCTGATGCCCGACGACTGGCCGGGCCACCCCCAGCGCAAGGACTACCCGCTCGGAGGAATCCCGGTGGAGTACAAGGGTGGGACGGTTCCGCCGCCCGACCAGCGGAGGTCGTACAACTGATGAGTCAAGACATCTACGCAGGCGCCAACGACACCAGCGAGGGGCGGGTCTTCACCGTCTCCGGGCAGGACTGGGACTCCATCTCCCAGGGCCTCGCCGACGAGGGCATGGAGGAACGTGTCGTCGTCAACATGGGTCCCCAACACCCCTCCACCCACGGCGTGCTGCGCCTGATCCTGGAGCTCGAGGGCGAGACGGTGACCGAGGCCCGCTGCGGCATCGGCTACCTGCACACCGGCATCGAGAAGAACATGGAGTACCGCTCCTGGGTCCAGGGCGTCACCTTCTGCACCCGGATGGACTACCTCAGCCCGTTCTACAACGAGACGACCTACTCGCTGGGCGTCGAGCGGCTGCTCGACATCGAGGACGAGATCCCCGAGAAGGCCTCGGTGATGCGGGTCCTGTTGATGGAGCTCAACCGGCTGAGCTCGCACCTCGTCTGCATCGCGACCGGGGGCATGGAGATCGGTGCCCTGACCGTGATGACGATCGGCTTCCGTGAGCGGGAGCTGGTCCTCGACCTGTTCGAGCTGATCACCGGCCTGCGGATGAACCACGCGTTCATCCGCCCCGGCGGTGTCGCCCAGGACCTCCCGCCCGGCGCCCTCGACGAGATCGCCGGCTTCGTGGCGCTGATGAAGAAGCGCCTGCCCGAGTACGCCGCCCTCTGCAACGCCAACCCGATCTTCAAGGCCCGCCTCGAGAACGTCGGCCACCTCGACCTCGAGGGCTGCCTGGCCCTCGGCATGACCGGGCCCGTGCTCCGCAGCACCGGCTACCCGTGGGACCTGCGCAAGTCCGAGCCCTACTGCGGCTACGAGGACTACGACTTCGAGGTCCAGACCTGGGACACGATGGACGCCTACGGCCGGTTCCGGATCCGGCTGGCCGAGATGTGGGAGTCGCTCAAGATCGTCGAGCAGGCCGCCGCCCGGCTGGCCAAGCTCGAGGGCGCACCCGTGATGGTCTCGGACAAGAAGGTCGCCTGGCCCAGCCAGCTGTCCATCGGCCGCGACGGCTTGGGCAACAGCCTCGACCACATCCGCCACATCATGGGCGAGTCGATGGAGGGCCTGATCCACCACTTCAAGCTCGTCACCGAGGGCTTCCGGGTCCCAGCGGGCCAGGCCTACGTGCCGGTCGAGTCGCCCCGCGGCGAGCTCGGCGCCCACGTCGTCTCCGACGGCGGCACCCGACCGTTCCGCGCACACTTCCGGGACCCGTCGTTCACCAACCTGCAGGCCACCAGCGTGATGAGCGAGGGTGGCATGATCGCCGACGTCATCGTCGCGGTCGCCAGCATTGACCCGGTGATGGGAGGAGTCGACCGATGACGCAGACCACGAGCTCGGGCGAGGGCCTCGGCGAGACGACGTACGCCGAGCTGCGCGAGATCGCGGCCCGCTACCCCGAGGCCCGCAGCGGCCTGCTGCCGATGCTGCACCTCGTGCAGTCGGTGGAGGGCCGGATCACGCCCGAGGGCATCGAGGCCTGCGCCGACATCCTCGACATCTCGGCCGCCGACGTCAGCGGGGTCGCCACGTTCTACACGATGTACAAGCGCAAGCCGGTCGGCGACTACCACGTCGGGGTCTGCACCAACACCCTGTGCGCGGTGATGGGTGGTGACGAGATCTTCTCGCGTCTCAAGGACCACCTCGACGTCGGCAACGACGAGACCACCGACCGCCGCCCGGGAGACCGGGCCAGCGTGACCCTCGAGCACCTGGAGTGCAACGCGGCCTGCGACTACGCGCCGGTGATGATGGTCAACTGGGAGTTCATGGACAACATGACCCCGTCCTCGGCCACCCAGCTCGTCGACGACCTACGGGCCGGCGCCGAGGTGCACTCCACCCGCGGCCCGCGGGTGGTCACCTGGCGCGAGGCCGCGCGGGGGCTGGCCGGTTTCCCCGACGGCCTGGCCGACGAGGGCCCCAGCGCGGGCCCTCCGTCGCTGGTCGGCCTCGGCATCGCCCGCGAGCGCGGCTGGACGGCGCCGGTCGCCCCGCGCGAGCACCACCAGGACCCTGGTCTCGACCGTGCGGACCCGGCACGGGCTGTGCCGCAGGGCCGTGGTCAGGAGATGGCCGCCGCGCAGGAGTCCGACGACAGCGTCGTCGAGTCGGCGATGGTCGAGGAGAAGAGCGGCACCACCACGACCGCAGCCGAGAAGGGCGACGCGTCGTGACCCGGTCCCGAGACGTCCACCGCGCCACCACCGAACGGAGCACTTCGTGACCGACACACTCACGCCGGTTCTCACCGACGACTGGGACGCCGAGCGCTCCTGGACCCTCGCCACCTACGAGGGCCGGGGCGGCTACGACGCCCTGAGGAAGGCGCTCGCGATGGCGCCCGACGACATCATCGCCGCGGTCAAGGACTCCGGTCTGCGCGGTCGGGGCGGGGCCGGGTTCCCCACCGGGATGAAGTGGGGCTTCATCCCGCAGGACGCGGCCACCGAGGCCGGAGCCAAGCCGAAGTACCTCGTGGTCAACGCCGACGAGTCGGAGCCGGGCACCTGCAAGGACACCCCGCTGCTGATGGCCACGCCGCACACGCTGGTCGAGGGCGTGATCATCTCGAGCTTCGCGATCCGGGCCCACACCGCCTTCATCTACATCCGCGGCGAGGTCCTGCACGTGATCCGCCGGGTCCAGGCCGCGGTCGCCGAGGCGTACGCCGCCGGCCACCTCGGCACCGACATCCACGGGTCCGGCTACGACCTCGACGTGGTGGTGCACGCCGGGGCCGGGGCCTACATCTGTGGCGAGGAGACCGCGCTGCTCGAGGGCCTCGAGGGTCGCCGTGGCCAGCCGCGCCTGCGGCCGCCGTTCCCGGCGGTGGCCGGGCTGTACGCCAGCCCGACCGTGATCAACAACGTGGAGTCGATCGCCTCGGTGCCCAGCATCATCGGCAACGGCGCCGCGTGGTTCGCCTCGATGGGCACCGAGAAGTCCAAGGGTTTCGGCATCTTCTCGTTGTCGGGTCACGTCACCCGCCCGGGCCAGTACGAAGCGCCGCTCGGCATCACCCTGCGCGAGCTGATCGACCTGGCCGGCGGCATGCGGGCCGGCCACGAGCTCAAGTTCTGGACCCCCGGCGGCTCCAGCACCCCGCTCTTGACCCACGAGCACCTCGACGTGCCGCTCGACTTCGAGGGGGTGGCCGGTGTCGGCTCGATGCTCGGCACCCGGGCGCTGCAGCTCTTCGACGAGACGACCTGCGTGGTCCGGGCGGTGCTGCGCTGGACCGAGTTCTACAAGCACGAGTCCTGCGGCAAGTGCACGCCGTGTCGCGAGGGCACCTGGTGGCTCGTGCAGACGCTGGCCCGCCTCGAGAACGGCGAGGGCCAGGAGTCCGACCTGGAGATGCTGCTCGACCAGTGCGAGAACATCCTGGGTCGTTCCTTCTGTGCCCTGGCCGACGGTGCGACCAGCCCGATCTCCAGCTCGATCGCGTTCTTCCGCGACGAGTACCTCGCGCACCTCTCCCACGGTGGCTGCCCGTTCGACCCGGCCGCCTCCACCCTGTTCGAGACCGCGGGGGCGAGTGCATGACGCAGACCCCGCAGCGCTCCGGCCAGGCCGAGGTGGCCCCGGTCGAGACCGTCAGCCTCACCATCGACGGCATCCAGCTCAGCGTCGCCAAGGACACCTTGGTGATCCGGGCCGCCGAGCAGGTCGGGGTCCAGATCCCGCGCTTCTGCGACCACCCGCTCCTGGAGCCGGTCGGTGCGTGTCGCCAGTGCCTGGTCGAAATCCCCGACGCGGGCAACGGTCGAGGCTTCCCCAAGCCACAGGCCTCCTGCACGCTGCCGGTCGCCGAGGGCATGGTCGTCAACACCCAGGTCTCCAGCCCGGTGGCCGACAAGGCGCAGCAGGGCGTGATGGAGTTCCTGCTCATCAACCACCCGCTCGACTGCCCGGTCTGCGACAAGGGCGGCGAGTGCCCTCTGCAGAACCAGGCCATGTCCAACGGACGCGGTGAGACCCGCTTCACCGGCGTCAAGCGGACCTACCCCAAGCCGATCAACATCTCCGCGCAGGTCCTGCTCGACCGCGAGCGCTGCGTGCTGTGCGCACGGTGTACCCGGTTCTCCGAGCAGATCGCCGGTGACCCGTTCATCGCGCTGCTCGAGCGTGGCGCGCTGCAGCAGGTCGGCATCTACGAGAAGGAGCCGCTGCAGAGCTACTTCTCGGGCAACACCATCCAGATCTGCCCGGTCGGTGCGCTCACCAGCACCGAGTACCGCTTCCGCTCGCGACCCTTCGACCTGGTCTCCACCCCTTCGGTGGGCGAGCACGACGCCTGCGGGGCCGCCCTGCGCGTCGACCACCGCCGCGGCAAGGTGATGCGCCGGATGGCCGGCAACGACCCCGAGGTCAACGAGGAGTGGATCAGCGACAAGGACCGCTTCGGCTTCACCTACGCCACCGCGGCCGACCGGCTGACCTACCCCCAGGTGCGCGACCGCGTGCAGGACGGGGGAGACGGCGAGCTGCGGGCGGCGTCGTGGCCCGAGGCCTTCGCCGTGGCTGCCCGGGGCCTGAGCGCCGCCGGCGCGACCGGGGTGCTGCCCGGGGGCCGGATCACCGCCGAGGACGCCTACGCCTACAGCGCCTTCGCCCGGGTCGCGCTCGGCACCAACGACGTCGACTTCCGGGCCCGGCCGCACTCGGCCGAGGAGGCCGACTTCCTGGCCGCCCACGTGGTCGGGGTGACGCCGTCCAGCGGGGGCGTGACGTACGCCGACCTCGAGACCGCGAGCACCGTGGTGCTGGTCGGCCTCGAGCCCGAGGACGAGGCTGGCACCGTCTTCCTGAGGCTGCGCAAGGCCCACCAGCAGCACGGCACCCGGATCGTGTCCGTGGCACCCTTCTCCTCGCGCGGCCTGCGCAAGATGGGCGGCGTGCTGGCCCCGGCCGGTCCCGGCGACGAGGCCGACGCCCTGGACTCGATCCAGGGCCTGGACGCGCACGCCGTCGTGCTGGTCGGCGAGCGCCTGGCC
>JAJAYJ010000173.1 GCA_026786275.1 Nocardioides sp.
CACCGAACCGCACCCGGCCGGGCCCCCCGCTCCCCGCGCCCCGCGCGCCCACCGTCACCGTGGGGGAGGCCCCGCCCAGCACCGCGGCGCAGCCGGGGGTGTTCACCCCCGGGGGGGGCGCGGGGCCCGGGAACCGCCCGGGCCACGGCCGGTCCAGCGGGCGCAGGCCCACGGCACGCTCGCCCCAGGGCACCGTGGCCTGTCGCGCCGCCGGGGCGCGCCCCCCCTGCAGCACCGGGCGGCGCACGGCGTCGAAGCCGAGCATCGCCTGCACCCGGGCCACGCCCCGTTCGACCAGGTCGTCGGTGCCGCCGCCCCAGAGTCCCTCGGCGTGGTCCGCGGTCGGCTCGAGAGTGTCGGGCACGAACCGGACCCGCTCGATGGGTGCCCGGACCGTGCCGGCGACCTGACGCGAGCGCAGGGAGCTGCCCGCGGGCGACTGCAGCTGCCAGTGCACCCGGTCGACCAGGTCGCGGGAGGAGAAGTGCCGGGGGTGCAACCAGGTCCGTGCGGAGGCCACCACGCCGTCACTCTCGGCCTCCACCCGAACGCCGGTGGCGACCAGCTGTCGGGCGAACAGCTCGGCCACGAACCGCTCAGCGGTGGTCCTGACGCTGAAGCAGACGGCCTCGACGGAGTCCAGAGGCGGCTCGAAGGCGACCTCGGCGCTCAGCTCGGGCGGCGGGGTGCGGGCCGAGAAGAGCGACCGGTCCTGGCCCTGGACCCGCTGCCACACCTGGGACCCGTAGCGCCCGAAGCGGTGCTGCACGGCGTCGCCCGGCAACGCGGCCAGGTCACCGAGGGTGGACAGGCCCAGGCGGCGCAGCAGGCTGACCGCCTCACGACCGGGCGGCCCGTCGCTCTGCAGCACCTCCACCGGGAGCGGTCGCAGGTAGGCCGCGGAGCCACCGGGCTCGACCACCCGCCAGCCCTGCACGCCTGCGGCCCGGGCCGCCTGCTCGGCGGTGAAGAGGTCGTCGGCCACCCCGAGGCGGCAGTCCCAGACGCCGGTGCCGACCAGGCACTCCGCGATCACCGCGGCAGCGTGGTCCTCGCTGCCGAAGTAGTGGCCGGGCGCCCGGACCGCGAGCAGCCCGGGCCGCAGGGAGGCCACTCCGGGTCGCAGGGTCTCGACCGCGTCGAGCACCGGCTCGAAGGCGCGGGCGTCGCGATCGGGGTTGGCCTCGAGCAGGACCAGGTCGGGACAACGGGACTGGGCGTCGCGGCGACGCTGGCCGCGGCGCACGCCCTCGGCCCGCGCCGGGGCGTTGCAGACCTCGACCAGCCCGGCCGCCAGCACGGCGGCAGGCGCGGTCAGCGGACGCTCAGCCTCAGCGAGGGCCGCCACCACCGACCAGTCGGGGCACCAGACCACCAGCACCCTCATCCCGACGACTCCAGCAGCCGAGGTGCGTGCGGCTCCTCGAGCACCGGCTCGAGCGGGGAGCCGGCGCCGGGGAACCACAGGTCGGCCCGAGCCGGCGGCGCCGTCCCGCGTCGTACGGCGAGCCGGGCCCGGCGGGTGCGCAACCGGCCCAGACCGGCGTCGGGACCCGACCACCGGGCCTGCTCGAGGGTCAACCGGGCCTCGCACCGGGGCCAGTCACCCCACACCACGAGGACCGACGACCGGGTCCGCAGCCGGGAGTCGAGCACCCCGGCTGCGCGGGCGTCGGCGGTGACCGGCGGTCGCAGCACCACCACCCGCAGCACGTCGACCAGCGCGGCGGTGACCTCCAGCCAGTGCTCGCCGGGATCGGGCACCAGCACGGTGCGGCTCAGGTCGAGCCCGAGGTCCACCGCGGCCTCGGCCCCGAAGTCGGGCCAGCCGGCGAAGCCCACCCACTCACCGGCCCGGGAGGCACCGGCCGCCAGGGCCAGCGCGAGCGAGGCCGAGTCGACGCCGTAGGTGCCACCGGACCGCAGGGCCAGGAGGGGCGCGATCGCCGGGTGCGTGGGCACCGGCAACCGCGCCGGCCCGCCCTGCATGGCCGCGACCCGCTCACGCAGCTGGTCCACGACCGAGCGGTCGGGATCGAGAGCCGGGTGACGCACAGCGGACGGGGACACCCGCCCATCTTCGAACACATGTTCGAACAGGTCAACCCGAGATCACCAGGTGACCACCCCTCAGCGCTTGCGCTTCTCCCGCGGCTTCTGGTTGATCACGATCGGGGTGCCCGCGAAGCCGAACTGCTCGCGCAGGCGACGCTCGATGTAGCGCTCGTAGGAGGCTTCCAGCTTGCCGCTGGTGAACAGCACGAACGTGGGCGGTGCGGTCGAGGGCTGGGTGGCGAAGAGGATCTTCGGCTGCTTGCCGCTGCGCACCGGGTGCGGGTGCTCGGCGACCAGGCGGCCCAGGAACGAGTTGAGCGCCCCGGTGCCGATCCGGGTCTCCCAGCCCTCCAGCGCCTTGTCGAGCGCCGGCACCAGACGGTCGACGTGCCAGCCGGTGCGAGCGGTCACGTTGATCCGGGGCGCCCACTGCACCTGCACCAGGTCGCGCTCGATCTCGCGCTCGAGGTAGTAGCGGCGCTCCTCGTCGACCAGGTCCCACTTGTTGAACGCGATCACCAGGGCCCGGCCGGCCTCACGCACGGTCTGCAGGATCCGCACGTCCTGCTCGGAGATCGACTGGCCGCCGTCGATCACGAGCACCGCGACCTCGGCTCGGTCGATGGCCGTGGTGGTGCGCAGCGAGGCGTAGTACTCGTGGCCCGAGGCCTCCTTGACCCGCTTGCGGATGCCTGCGGTGTCGATAAAGCGCCAGGTCCGCTCGCCCAGCTCGACCAGCTCATCGACCGGGTCGACCGTGGTGCCGGCGACGTTGTCGACCACCACCCGCTCCGAGCCCGCGAGCCGGTTGAGCAGGGAGGACTTGCCCACGTTGGGCTTGCCGACGATCGCGATCCGCCGGGGACCGCCGACCTGGTGCTCGAGCACCGGGGGCGGCTCGGGAAGCGCGGCCAGGATGGCGTCGAGCATGTCGCCCGAGCCGCGTCCGTGCAGCGCGGAGACCGGCCAGGGCTCGCCCAGGCCGAGGTTCCAGAGACCGAACGCCTCCGCCTCGGTGCGGGCGTCGTCCACCTTGTTGGCCGCCAGCACCACCGGCTTGTCGGAGCGACGCAGGATCTTCACGACCGCCTCGTCGTTGTCGGTGATGCCCACGGTGGCGTCTACGACGAACAGCACGGCGTCGGCCAGGGTGACGGCCACCTCCGCCTGGGCGGCGATGCTCAACGCGAGGCCACGGGCGTCGGGGTCCCAGCCGCCGGTGTCGACCACGGTGAAGGCCCGACCGTTCCAGTGGGCGTCGTAGGACACCCGGTCGCGGGTGACCCCGGGGACGTCCTCGACGACCGCCTCGCGACGTCCGATGATCCGGTTGACCAGGGTCGACTTGCCGACGTTGGGCCGGCCGACAACGGCCAGCACCGGAACCGGTCCGAGATCTTCCTCGACGGACGGTTCGTACTCGCTCATGACGCTCCCTGCTCGGTGACACTTGATGGTGGGTCCACCTCGGCGACCGGCAACGGGCCGGGCAGCTCACGGCCGGTCAGCGCGCGGGCCGCGGCCAGGTGGACGAGGAGGTGCCCCCGCAACAACAGCGAGGCCCCGTCCACATGTTCCCGCGTCCGGGGCCAGGGCACCGCATCGAGGCGGTACGCCGGCCCGAACACGAGGTCCACCGTCGTGCCCCGGCGGGGCAGGGCGCTCATGTCGGCCCCCGGCTCCCGGGTGCCGAACTGGATGACCGGCACGATCGGGGCACCGGAGACCATGGCGAGGTAGGCCGCGCCGCGGTGGAAGCGGGTGAAGTCACCGGCTCCCCGGGCTCCCTCGGGGAAGATCCCGACCACGGCCCCGTCGCGCAGCACCCGCAGGCAGGACTTGACCGCCGCGATGTCGGCGTGGAACCGGTCCAGCGGGATCTGGCCCGAGGCCAGCAGGAAGCGACCCATCGCCGGGTTGTGGAACATCTCGCTCTTGGTCAGTGCGTGCACCGGTCGGGGTGCGAAGACCGCCAGCAGCGGCCCGTCGGCCACGCCCACGTGGTTGGAGGCCAGGATGACGGGACCGGTCGCCGGCACCTGCTCGGCACCGTGCACCCGCACCCCGAAGCGCCGGTGCACGACCCAGCGCGATGGTGCTCGCAACGAGTGCAGCAGGTGCCGGGGCGGGTGCCGCTCCGCGCTCGCGGGCAGTCCGGTGCGCACCCCGCTCATCCGCGACCGTCCTCGGGGGCGGCCCGGGCCCGGTCCACCAGGTCCACGACCTGCTGGATCACCTGGTCGAGGGTGGCCGAGGTGCTGTCGATCGCGACCGCGCCGTCGGCCAGGGTCAGGGGCGCCGTCGTACGACCGCTGTCGATGCGGTCGCGGGCCCGCAGGGACTCCTCGGTGGCGGCCACGTCGGCGGCCCCCTCCTCGGCGGCGCGCCGCGCGGCCCGGGCCGCGGGGTCGGCGGAGAGGTAGACCTTGACCGGGGCCTGCGGCCAGACCACGGAGCCGATGTCACGGCCCTCCACCACGATCCCAGGTCCGGTGAGGGCGTGGCTGATGATGCTGCGCTGCAGGTCGAGCAGGAGCGAGCGCACCACCGGCACGGTGCTGACCGGCGACACCGCGGCGTTGACCTCGACCAAGCGGATCGGGGCGGACACGTCCTGGCCACCGACCGTGATCGTCGGGCCGGCCGGGTCGGTGCCGCTCACGACCACGGCCTCGTGGGCCCGGGCGGCGACCGCGGCGGCGTCGTGCACGTCCACACCGTGCTCCAGCATCCACCAGGTGACCGCGCGGAACATCGCACCCGTGTCGAGGTAGGCCAGGCCCAGCCGGCTCGCGACCCCACGGCAGGTGCTCGACTTGCCGGACCCGGAGGTGCCGTCCACGGCGATCACGAGGCCCGCGGTGGCGGGTCGGGGGATGCTCACGGCGGTGCGCTCGATTCGGCTGGGAGGAGACGGTGGCCGACGCAGCCTACCGGTGTGTCACCCAGCCCCGTGACTCCAAGGAGTCGAGCAGGTGCTCGGCCCGCTCCTCGGCCACCAGCAGCTCCACCAGCCCCACCGGACGTCCCGGGTCGTGATCGATCCGGACGTCCTCCACGTTGACCCCGATGTCGCCGGCGTCGGCGAACAGCCGGGCCAGCTCGCCGGCATGGTCGGGCACTGACACGAACACCGGCCGGGTCGGGGCCGCGGGGCCGCCGTGCTTGCCCGGGATCATCCGGGTGCCCCTCACCCCGAGCCGCAGCACCCGCTCCAGGCCGTCACGGTCCCCTGACCTGACGGCACCGATGACCTCGTCGAGCTGCTCGCGGACCTCCGCCAGCAGGCTGCCGACGGCCTCGGCGTTGCCGGCCACGATCTGGCCGTAGAGCGTGGGGTCCCCCGCCGCCACCCGGGTCACGTCGCGCACGCCCTGACCCGACAGGGCCAGGTGGTGTCCGGGCGCCTCGGCCAGCCGGCCCGCGGCCAGGGCGGCCATCAGGTGTGGCACGTGGGAGGTCCGGGCCACGGCCCGGTCGTGCTCCTGCGGGGTCAGCCGCACCGGCACCGCCCCGCACAACCCGGCCAGCTCGGTCACCAGGGAGATCGCGGTCTCGCTGGAGGCGGGGTGCGGGGTGACGGCCCACGGTCGGCCGTCGAAGAGCGCGGCCGAGGCGGCCAGCGGTCCGGAGCGCTCGCTGCCCGCCATCGGGTGCGACCCGACGTACCGCTCGACGCCGGGGTGCCCGGCCACGGCCGCCAACGGGCTGCTCTTGATGCTGCCGACGTCGGTCACCACCGCCTCCGTGCCCCCGGTGGTCGCGAGGGCGTCGGCGATGCAGGCGCCGAGGTGGGCCGGCGGCACCGCCACCACGACCAGCTGCGGGCGGTCACCGGGCACCCGGCTGCGACCGGCGCCCAAGCCCGAGGCCGTGCGCAGGTGCTCGGCGGACGGGTCGGAGAGCAGCACCTCGAGACCGGCCCGCCGACAGGCGAGCGCGATCGACGTCCCGACCAGGCCGGTCCCAACGATCTCGACGGGCCCGACCAGGGCGTCAGGCACCGGAGGTCTCGTCGGGCACCGAGCGGACCCGGGTCAGGTCGGTGCGCAACGCAGCGGCCCCGTGCAGGTAGACGTGGGTGATGTCGGCGCGGGACAGGTCGGTCTCGACGTGGGCCATCATCCTGATCACCCGGGGCATCGAGCGCTCGATCTCCAGCTCGCGGGCGCACAGCAACGGTACGTCGCCGAAGCCCAGCTGGCGCGCCGCGTACGCCGGGAACTCCGCCACCAGGTCGGAGGTGGCGGTGAAGATCACCGAGATGAAGTCGTCGACCTCGAGGCCGTTCGACGTCATCACGTCGACCACCATCTCGGCCACCCGCGCGAGCATGTGCTCCCGGGTGTCCTCGTCCAGCTGGGTCGCGCCTCGGACCGCTCGTGTGGCCACCGTCCGGTCACCTCTCTGTCTGGGGGTCGGGACAAACCCTAGCGAGGAGGGCTGGCCCGCTCTGTGCCCTCACAGCTGGGCGGCGTCGAGCAGCTGACCCAGCTCGGCCAGGGTCAGGTCACGCAGCTCGCCGCTGGGCAGCGAGCCGAGGGTCACCGGGCCCAGCTGGGTGCGGGTGAGGCGGAGCACGGGGTGCCCCACGTGGTCGAGCAGCCGACGAACGATCCGGTTGCGACCCTCGTGGATGACCAGCTCGACGATGGTGCGGCCCGGCTGGTTCTTGCCGTGGGTGCCCGAGACGATCCGGCACGCCGAGACGGTCACCGGCCCGTCATCGAGGGTCACACCCGCGAGCAGCCGCTGCACGACGCCCCGGTGCAGCTCGCCGTCGACCTCGGCGACGTAGGTCTTGTCCACCTCGTACGACGGATGCGCCATCCGCTGGGCGAAGTCACCGTCATTGGTCAGCAGCAGCAGTCCCGAGGTGTCGGTGTCGAGGCGACCCACGTGGAACAACCGCTCGGGCCGGTCGGCCACCACGTCGCCCAGGTGTCGGCGGCCCTCGGGGTCGGACATGGTGGAGACGACACCACGGGGCTTGTTGAGCACCAGGTAGACCTTCTCGGTGATCGGTGGTAGCCGGGTGCCGTCGACGCGGACCACCGCGGTGCGGGGGTCGACCTTGGTGCCGAGCCTGGTCACCGTCTCGCCGTCGACCTCGACCAGGCCGGCGAGCATCAGCTCCTCGCACTTGCGGCGCGAGGCGACCCCGGACTGGGCCAGCAGCTTCTGCAGCCGCACCAGGCCGTCCTCGTCGGCCCCGAACCGCTCGGGCAGCGGCACCGGCGTGGCCTCGGGGCTCATCTGGTCGCCCCGTCCGGCGGTCCCTGGGGACCCGGGCCCGGAGCCGTCCCTCCCGGCTCGCGGCCAGCACCTGCGGCGGCGTCGGTGTCGTGGCCGGTGCCCAGCTCGGCGTCCCGGGGGCGTGCCTCCCGCTCGGGCGCCACAATCTCGGAGAGCCCCTCGTCGAGGTCGTCCAGGTCGGGCAGGTAGGGCGCCAGCTCGGGCAGGTCCTGCAGCGAGGTCACCCCGATCCGCTCCAGGAAGTAGCGCGAGGTCCGGTAGAGGTGGGCACCGGTCTCGCCGTCCAGACCGGCCTCCTCGACCAGGCCACGGGTCAGCAGGGTCCGCATCACGCCGTCGACGCTGACGCCGCGGATGGCCGAGACCCGGGCCCGGGAGACGGGTTGGCGGTAGGCCACCACAGCCAGCGTCTCGAGCGCGGCCTGGGTCAGCCGGGCCTGCTGTCCCTCCAGCACGAACTGCTCCACCACGGCGGCGTACTCGTCACGGGTGTAGTAGCGCCACCCGCCGGCCACGTTGCGCAGCTCGAAGCCGCGGCCCTGGTCGGTGTAGTCACCGGCGAGGGCGTGCAGGGCGGAGCCCACCTCGTCGACCGGGTAGCCCACGGCGGTGGCCAGCACGGTGGCGTCGAGGGGCTGGTCGGCCACCATCAGCACGGCCTCCAGCGCGGGGCGCAGCTCCGCGAGGGGTACGTCGAGCGACTCGTCGGCGAGGACGGGCTGCTCGGTCAGGGACTGGTCGCTCACGCGGGGCCTTCCGGGGGGTCCTGGGTGTCGTCTGCGGTGACGACCTCGGCGTCGGGCGGCGCCCCGTCGAACTCGTCGAACTCGTCGTGGGCCAGCTGGGGCACGTCCGCGGCGTCCTCACCCCGCCCGCCCACCGGCAGCACCCCCACCCGGCGGTCCAGGTAGCAGCCCCCCCCCCCCGCCCCGCCCCC
>JAJAYJ010000174.1 GCA_026786275.1 Nocardioides sp.
CCTCGGCGCCGGCACGATCTTCGCCAACTCCGACGGCGTGGCCAAGCCCCGCACCGGCATCGGCCGCCACGCCCGCCCCGCGGCCCACAACACCTTCGGCGCGCCCGTCGAGAGCGGGGACGGCGCCGCGACCGGCGCCGGGACGGGCGTGCGACGCGACGTGCCGCCCGGTGCGCTGGCGGTGAGCAGCGGGCCGCAGCGCCACCACGAGGGTTGGGCCCAGAAGCGCCGTCCCGGCACCGCCCAGGCCGCGGCGGCCCAGGCCGCCACCGACGCGGGCGCGGCCGCCGGTGCCGACGGGACCACCGACTGAGACAGACCTCACGTCAGGTCACCCCGGGTTGGTCGTGAGTTCACTCTGCGACAGAATCCGCAGGTACTCCCGCCCGCGACAGGAAGCGACGTAGTGACCGGAATGAAGCGGACGACCGAGAAGAACCTCATGGTGTTCAGCGGGCGGGCGCACCCGGTGCTGTCGCAGCAGGTGGTCGACCTGCTGGGCACCCCCCTGGTCGAGACCGTGGCCTACGACTTCGCGAACTCCGAGATCTACGTCCGCTTCGAGGAGTCGATCCGCGGCTGCGACGCCTTCGTGATCCAGAGCCACACCGCTCCGATCAACGAGTGGATCATGGAGCACCTGATCATGGTCGATGCCCTCAAGCGGGCATCGGCCAAGCGGATCACCGTGGTGATGCCGTTCTACGGCTACGCCCGCCAGGACAAGAAGCACCGCGGTCGTGAGCCGATCTCGGCTCGGCTGATGGCCGACCTGTTCAAGACCGCCGGGGCCGACCGGTTGATCACCGTCGACCTGCACGCCGACCAGATCCAGGGTTTCTTCGACGGCCCGGTCGACCACCTGATGGCGCTGCCCATCCTGGCCGACTACGTCCGGAAGAAGTACGGCGACCAGCCGCTGGCCATCGTCTCGCCCGACGCCGGCCGGATCAAGGTCGCTGAGCGCTGGTCGGCCCGGCTGGGTGGAGCCCCGCTGGCCTTCATCCACAAGACCCGACGTACCGACCGGCCCAACGAGACCGTGGCGAACCGGGTCGTCGGTGACGTGACCGGCCGGATGTGCATCCTCGTCGACGACATGATCGACACCGGCGGCACCATCGTGAAGGCTGCCGACGCCCTGATGGCCGACGGGGCTGCCGGGGTCGTCATCGTGGCCACCCACGCGATCCTCTCCGAGCCGGCCGTGGACCGGCTGAAGAACAGCCCGGCCACCGAGGTGGTCGTGACCAACACGCTGCCCGTCTCCGCCGACCGGCACTTCGACAAGCTCACCGAGCTGTCGATCGCCCCCCTGGTGGCCCGCGCGATCCGGGAGGTCTTCGAGGACGGCTCGGTGACCTCGATGTTCGACGGTCACGCCTGACCCCTCGTCCAGCTTCTTGCTGGGGTAGTCCCCGCGTTGATCGCCCCTGTGGGGACGTTTTTGGGGCAATCAAGGCGGGGACTACCCACCAAGACCGCAGACCCGGTAGCCGCTACACCAGCCACAGCACGGCGTACGGCGCGAGCGCGACCGCGCCGTCGTGGGTCCGCTCCAGCGGCCGGCCGCTCAGTGCGTCCACGAGTCCGCCGGCGTCGAGATCCTCGACGCGCCAGCCCGGCCACCACCGGGTCTCGGAGGTCACGTTGTGCACGCCCACGAACCGGCCCACGGCGTGCTCGCGCAGGGTGACCAGCACGCCCGGGTCGTCCACCGGCCCGATCCGGGTCTCGACCGAGCCGTGCAGCTGCGGCAGCGTCGCGCGGGTCCGCAGCAGGTGCACCAGGTCGGTGTGCACGCGCCCGGCGGCGGTGGACCCGTCGGTGCGGAGCTCGGCCCGGTCACGGTCGAGCCGCGGCCGGTGCGCCCACCGGTTGTCACCGTCGTGGCCGGGCTCGTCGGCCCAGTGCGGGTCGTTCGCCTGGCCCAGCTCGTCACCGCTCCAGATGACGGGCAGGCCGCCGAAGCCGATCACCAGCGCGTGCGCGAGCCGCAGCGCGGCCGCGGCCTCGAGAACCCCGGAGCGGTGCTCCTCGGCAGCCTCCAGGCCGATCAGGCTCGCAGCCGCACCACTGATCCGGCGGTCGCCGTCGACCGGGTTGTGCTGGAAGACCAGGCCGCGGGCACTCGAGCCGGGGAAGTCCCCGGCGTACCAGTCGGAGAGGAACCGGCGGTGCAGCGGACCGCTGAGGCCCACGGCCGTGGCGTCGTCGTCCATCACGGCCCAGCCGATGTCGTCGTGGCAGCGCAGGTAGGTCAGCCAGGTCGCCGACGCCGGCTTGGCGGGCAGCACCGACAGCGCCTGCGCGGCCAGGCGGACGTCGCGGCTGGCCAGCATCGACCAGACCTGCACCATCAGGCTGTTGTGGTAGGCCAGGTCACTGACCTTGCCGCTGGACGAGCCCTCGCCGAGGTAGGCGAGCAGCCTGCTGGGCGCCACGATCGCCTCGGCCTTCAGCGCCACCGCCGGGCAGGCGATCCGGGCCACCGCCCGCAGCGCCTGCGTCAGCGCGTGCACCTCGGGCTGGCCTTGGCTGTCGGTGCCGAGGCGCTTCCAGATGAACGCGATCGCGTCGAGCCGGAACACGTCGACGCCGGTGTTGGCCAGGTCGAGCACGATGCCGGCGAACTCGCACAGCACGTCGGGGTTGGCCCAGCTGACGTCCCACTGCCAGGCGTTGAACGTCGTCCACACCCAGGCGTCCAGCTCGTCGTCCCAGGTGAAGCTGCCCGGTGCGAACTCGGGGAAGACCTCGGGCAGGGCCTCCTCGAACCGGTCCGGCTCGGTCCGGTCCGCGAAGAGCAGGAAGTAGTCGCGGTACCTCGGGTCCCCGGCGCGGGCCTTCACCGCCCACGGGTGCTCCCGGGCGACGTGGTTGACGACGAGGTCGAGCACCAGGCTGATACCGGCCTCGTGCAGCGCGGTCGCGGTCTCGGCCAGGTCCGCCATGGTGCCGAGGTCGGCCCGCACGGTGGTGTGGTCGGCCACCGCGTAGCCACCATCGCTGTCGCCCTCGCGGGGCGTCAGCAGCGGCATCAGGTGCAGGTAGGTCACGCCGAGCTCGCGCAGGTAGCCGATCCGGTCCCGCACGCCGGGCAGGTCGCCGGCGAACCGCTCGGTGTAGGCTGCGTAGCCCACCATCGAGGGATCCTGCAGCCAGTCGGGACGTAGCGTGCGCTCCAGGTCACGCCGGTGCAGCGCGTCGGAGCGGGCGGCGTACGCCGTGGCGGCGAGCGCGACCAGCCGGGGCACGACCGACGGCGTCACCTGGTCGCCGTACGCCGCCAGCAGGCCGTCACGCAGGTCGGGGAGCCACCGCTCCAACCGGACCTCGAAGGCGACCCGGCGGTCCTCGGAGAGGCCCGCCAACGTGGCCCGCCAGGCCGGCGTCGTCGAGTCCTCGGGGTCTGGGGGCGCGGGCACGGCGACAGTCTGTCGGACCGCGGGTGGCGACACGCGCAAGCACGGGCTCGCGTACGCGGACTCGGTCCACGCCGGCGACGGTGTCGACGGCAGCTGCGGTCCGGCCGGGCGCCGGGGTGGTTGGTGTGGACCTACGCGGATTGGGCGTAGCGCCAGCCCACGTGGTGGGCCAGCCCCACGGCGGCGAGCTGGGAGGACACCTCGAGCTTGGCGAGGATCGACTTGACCTGGGTGCGCACCGTGGCCTCGGAGACCACGCTCGCGGTCGCTATCTCGCGCACGGTGTGGCCCCGCATGAGCTGGCCCAGCACCTGTCGCTCGCGCACGGTCAGTCGCTCGATCCTCTGCTGCAGCGCGTGCACCTCCGAGCGACGCTCCTGCCACAGCGTGAGGAGCTCCGTGCGCTCCTCGAGGTCCATCACCGGCAGGCTCTGGTTGATCCTGCGCACGGTGGCCAGGATCTCGTTGAGTGGTCGGCACTTCATGTGCACCTTGCGTGCGCCGGAGCGCACGGCGCCACCCCACCGGGAACGGTCCGCCGAGGCCGTGATTACGACCACGTTGATCCCCGCAGCGGCCAGGGGTGCGATCAGACGCGCCCCGTCGCCGAACGGTCCGAGGTCGAGGTCGAGCAGGACGATCCGCGGCTGCTTGCGCAGGACGGCCGTGAGCAGGCTGCCGGCCGACTGGTCGTTGGTCGGGACCTCGACGCGAGCAACGTTGTACCCCTCGATGGTCAGCACCAGCTCGAGGGACTCGGCGAAGAGCACGTGGTCCTCGAGGATCAGGATCTTCAGCGCGCTACGAGACGTGGGTGCGGACACCGTGCACGACCCTCTCGATGGGAAGGCGGGCCACGAAGGTGGCTCCAGGGGCGGAGGAGACGATGAGCTCCAGTGAGCCACCGTTCGTGATCATCAGCTGACGGGCGACGTTCAGCCCGATGCCCTCCCCGGGTGAGCTCGGCGATCGGGCGCCCCATTCGAAGACACGCTGGGTCAGCTCGTGCGGGACCCCGGGTCCGGTGTCCGAGACCGCGATCTCCACCTCGTCGCCCACCTCGTGCACGTCGATCATGACCCGGCCGGGGCCGCCGTGGCGGGCGGCGTTCTCGAGGAGCACGTGGACCACCTCGGCGATCTCGTCGGGCTGTCCGACTGCTCGCAGCCCACTGGCGGTCACGTCGACGCGCTGGCCGCGAGCCCGCTGGCTGAGCACGATGGTTTCCACCACTGCGTCGATCGAGAACGCCCGGTGCGGCACGGGTGCCCGCTTGGCCATCAAGCGCTGCAACCGGGCGAGCTCGGCCTCCATCATGTTCTCGAGGTCGCTGCGCCGCTCGGCCGAGATGCCGAGACTGTGCCGGATCACCTGGGTGGCCGACGCGATGCCGGCGATCGTCGAACCGATCTCGTGCAGTCGCTCGTGATCCAGGCGGACCTCCGCGACAGCGCTGCTCAACTGCTCCTGCAGCACCTCGATCTCACGCCTGGTCTCCAGGATCGACAGGCGCAGGAGCGCGAGTGCTGTGGCACACAGCACGGCCGCGCCCAGGGTGCCGAGCGCCGCGAGGACGAAGGTGGCCACGGCGAGGTCGTCCGTGAGCTGCGCGGACGTCTGCGCGGTGCTGACCAGGAGCACCCCGACCGTGAGCTGGCGTCGGGCCCAGCCCTCGATGCCGGTCAGGGTGAGCAGGACCCGGGCCGTCACGGCGGCGGCGGCGACGACAGCGACGCCGATCAGCACCGTCACGACGTCCGGGAGGAGGATCGGACCGGTCAACCGGGGTACGGCCACGAAGGCGCCCGCCATGCCGACGCCTGCGGCCAGGCCCATGACAACGGGGTCGTGGCGGGGGGCCTGTCGTCCGGCGGCCAGCACGGCCAGCAGCACGAGGAGGCACAGACCGAGATGCAGCGCCAAGCCCCACCCCCGTGCGAGGCCGGTCTGCGCGGAGCTCGTGAGCAGCAGGGCGGAGTGGGTCGTGCCCACGATGGCGATCGCGAAGAGCATCGCCGTCAGCCAGGCCGTGGCCGAGTGCCCCGACGTCCGCCGGTGGAAGTAGAGGAGAACAGCAGCGACCAGTACGACCGGGTACGTGATCAGCCCGGCAGCCGGGCCGACATCGGCGAGGCCGAGCGACGCGGGTCTCAGGAACATCAGCGCCAGCGATGGTGCCAGCGCGATGGCCACGACCAGCGTGAACCCACGCCAGCTCCACGCGGTAAAATCCGTCTCGTCGTACATTCGGCCCCCCCCGGGTCCTACGTGCCGCAATCGTTCGTGCCCCGGCCGTGTCCAGGTCGGCGTCGAACGTTCCTACCGTCGTGGTTCCCGAGGTTCCTTTACTGCTGGGCTGGACGCTATACCAGATCTGGATGAATCACTGCCGTGATCTAGCCCACCTGGGCGTGTCGTCTCGGCGAGTCGCCCGACGAGGTGCGCGCTGGTGGTCGGAGCTCCCGATTTCCGGCATCCGACCAGCCGCCGCTAGGTTGTCGGAGTTGCCTCGGCGAGGGAGCACCGGCTGGTCCGGGGCTCCGTGATCGACAGGGCTGGCAGTCCGAGAGGGAAGCCCGCGCCGTCGTGCGCCGAGGCCGGACCCCGACCGCCAGCACCCGAGCCGCACCAGGAGACACCATGGCCGACACCGAGAAGATCGCCACCGAGGCCCGCACCGAGTTCGGCAAGGGCGCCGCCCGTCGGATCCGCCGCGCCGACAAGATCCCGGCCGTGATCTACGGGCACGGCAACGACCCCATCCACATCGTCCTGCCGGGTCACGCCACGATGATGGCGATCAAGCACGGCGGCGCCAATGCGCTGCTCGACCTCGACATCGACGGCTCGTCGCAGCTCGCGCTGACCAAGGACCTCCAGATCGACCCGATCCGGCGGGTCATCGAGCACATCGACTTCGTCGCCGTGCGCCGCGGCGAGAAGGTCACCGTCCAGGTGCCGGTCCAGCTCGTCGGCGACGCCGCTCCCGAGACCGTCGTCGTCACCGACACCACCGAGATCGAGCTCGAGGCCGAGGCCCAGAACATCCCCGAGCACATCGAGGTGTCCATCGAGGGCCTCCAGCCGGGCACCCAGATCCTGGCCTCCGACCTGACGCTGCCGCAGGGCTCGACCCTGCTGCTCGACCCCGAGACGCTGATCGTCAACGTGACCCAGCAGATCTCCGTCGAGGCCCTCGAGGCCGAGCTGGAGGAGGCCGAGGCCGAGGCCGGCATCGAGCGCGAGGAGACGGACGAGGAGGCCGCCGAGTCCGAGGCGTCCACCGACTCCGGGGCCGCCGAGGGCGACTCCGAGGACAAGCCCGAGGAGTGAGCGACTCCGGTCATGTCGCGGTGTGGCTGGTCGTCGGGCTGGGCAACCCCGGCCCGACGTACGCCGGCCACCGGCACAACGTCGGCTACCTCGTCACCGACGAGCTGGCCCGCCGGATGGGCTCGGCCGCGCGGGAGAGGTTCGGCCGCGCCCACAAGTCCGGTCGGGCCGACGTCGTCGAAGGACGCCTCGGCGTGCCCGGGAACCTCGGCCCCCGCGTGGTGCTCGTCCGACCTCGGTGCTTCATGAACGAGGTCGGCGGGCCCACCAAGGCGGTCGCCGCGTTCTACCAGGTGCCGCCGGCCCGCATCGTGGCGATCCACGACGAGCTGGACCTGCCCTTCGACACGATGCGGGTCAAGCTCGGTGGCGGCGACAACGGCCACAACGGCCTCAGGTCGATGCGCTCCTCGTTCGGCACGGGCGACTTCTTCCGGGTGCGATGCGGCATCGGGCGCCCGCCCGGTCGGCAGGACGTGGCCGACTTCGTGCTGTCGCCCTACTCCTCGACCGAGCGCAAGGACCTGCCGTTCCAGGTCGACAAGGCTGCTGACGCGGTCGAGTCGCTGCTGCTGACCGGCCTCGAGAAGACCCAGCAGCAGTTCAACTCGTGAGCCGCGGTCCGGTCCGAGACCCTGGCGCCACGGGCGCGGACGTCGGGTGCGGTCCCCCAATCAGGTGAACACGCGGCCCGGACGTGCCGTCGCCCCTGCTCCGACGTGAGGATCGGGACAACAGACGACGGGCACGAGGAGACGGACACCATGGTGGCCAGGGTCGAAGAGGACGGTGCGGTGGCCGTGTCCACGGACGCGACACCGACTCCAGAGCCCCCGCGCGTACGGCTCTGCCTGGCGTCGGACCACCCGATGGTGGCGGAGTCGGTGCGGGTGGCGCTCGGGGCCCGTGGCATCGACACCGTCGTCCTGCGGTGGACGGATCCCCCTCCGGTCGAGAAGCGGCCGGACTCGGCGGTCGCGACGAGGGCGCCCGGAGCGGTGAGCACCCGGTCGGCTCGACTCACCCGGCCACGCCACCTGCCGGACGTAGGGCTTCTGCTCAGTGCGTTGAGCTCGTCCGAGCCGGAGGCCGAGATGCGGTCGTTGTCCACCCAGCTCCCGGTCCGGTGGGTGGTCCTCTCGCAGCGACCCCGCGGATCGGACTGGGGAGCCGCGCTGGACGGAGGTGCCTGCGCCGTCGTCTCGGGCAGCACCCGGCTCGACGAGATCGTGACCCTGGTCCGGCAGGTCGTCGCGGGCCGGGACGTGATGGGCGAGGCCGAGCGGGAGGAGCTCGTCGCGACCTGGCAGCGAGTGCGCGTCGAGTCCAAGCGGCGCACGGAGCTGCTCGCGTCGCTCAGTCCTCGTGAGCGGGCGGTCCTGGAGGACCTGGATGCCGGCCGTCCGGTGACGACCATCGCAGCGGCCTCCGGGGTCTCCGTCGCGACCGTGCGCACCCAGGTGCGCGGGATCCTGCGCAAGCTGGACGTGTCCTCGCAGCTGGCCGCGGTGGCTCTACTGCGAGACGTGCTGGACCGCTCGCCGATGCTCCCGCGCGACGTCGCCGCCGGGCGTCCAGATCACCCGTGACCCCGGTGCGCATCGCCCGCAGGGCCTGGACCTGATCGACGGGTGATGCCGCCGAGAGCGGGGTCCCCAAATTGGCGTAACTGGTCTGACGACCACGTGGCTAAATCGAGATGACGGGCAGGCTGGCCCCAGGTTTCTCCGGGGGGAACCCCGGCGGCCGCGGTGGCCCATCGCGCATGGTGAAAGACAAATGGGGGGGCAATGACCACGGTTGACGAC
>JAJAYJ010000175.1 GCA_026786275.1 Nocardioides sp.
AGCGCCTCGGCGTGCAGCGCGGAGACCGGGCGGGGTTTGCGCGCGTTGGGCCGTTGGGGGTGGTTCGGCGTCGAGATGGTGGCGTTCTTGCCGGCGGCCCGCGAGATCCGGAGCTCGCCGGCTTTGGTCTCCAGCACGGTCTCGGTGATGCCGGGACCCTCGGAGACGCTGCGGGCTACGTCGACCTTGAGCCGGTCGTTGAGCCACGCCGCCAGCAGGTCGGCGCTGGGGCTGATCCGCTCAGCCGCGATCGAGGCCCCCGTCACCTTGAGCTGGTGCTGGTCGAGCGCGGCCGCGAGCAGCGCGCGCCACGGCGTCAGCCGGGTCCAGGCCAGGTCGGTGTTCCCCGGCGCGTACGCCGCGGCCTGCACACCGATGGCCTTCGTGCGCGCCTGGGTGGCGGTCGCGGAGTCGGTGATCCGGCGGTTGCCCAGCCGACCGAGCGGGTCGACGGCCGGGTCGTCGGGCGCGTTGTTGGGCCACCAGACGGCCACGGGGGAGTCGGGCAGCAGCAGCGGCAGCACCACCGACTCAGGATGCTTGACCACCTCGCCCCGCAACCGGATCAGTGCGGTCTCCCCGGACCAGCCGGAGCCGGTGCCGACCTGGGCGTGCACGTGGCCGGCGCCGCGGCCGTCGCCCAGGATCACGCCGAGCACCCGGGCGGGATGCTCGTGGGACGCCTCGCGCGCGGTCGTCATCGCCTCCTCGGCGTGCTCCTCCTCGACCACGATCACCAGGGTCATCACCATCCCCATGGCGGGGCTGCCGGCTCGGATCCGGGCCTTCACCAACTCGGCGGCGATCGCGGACGAGGTGGTGTCCATCAGCTCGATCATCATCGGCAGCCTGGTCACGGTCGTCTCCAGACCCGGCCGTCACGGGCCAGCACCGTGTCGGCACTCGCCGGTCCCCAGGTGCCGGGCGGATAGGTCTCCGGCCGGGCCCGGCCGGCGGCGTCCTGCTTGGTCCAGTGCTCGAGGACCGGGTCCAGGATCTTCCAGGACAGCTCGACCTCCTCGTGGCGCGGGAACAGCGGTGGGTCACCCAGCAAAACGTCGAGGATCAGCCGCTCGTAGGCCTCGGGGCTGGACTCGGTGAAGGAGCCGCCGTAGGCGAAGTCCATGTTGACGTCGCGGATCTCCATCGCGGTGCCGGGCACCTTGGAGCCGAAACGGATGGTCATGCCCTCGTCAGGCTGCACCCGGATCACCAGCGTGTTGTGGGTCAGCGCCTCGGTCGCGTTGGCACTGAACGGCTGGTGCGGTGCCCGCTTGAAGACCACGGCGACCTCGGTCACCCGACGGCCCAGACGCTTGCCGGTGCGCAGGTAGAACGGCACGCCGGCCCAGCGGCGGTTGTCGATGTGCAGGGTGACCGCGGCGAAGGTGTCGGTCGTCGACGTGGTCGCGATGCCGTCCTCCTCCAGGAAGCCCCGCACCTTCTCGCCGCCGGCCCACCCGGCGGCGTACTGGCCCCGCGCGGTGGTGAGGTCGAGACGCTCGGGCAGCACCACGCTGCCCAGCAGTTTCTGCTTCTCGACCCGCAGCGACGCAGCGTCGAAGGACGAGGGCTCCTCCATCGCGACCAGCGACATCAGTTGGAGCAGGTGGTTCTGGATCACGTCGCGGGCCGCGCCGATGCCGTCGTAGTACCCGGCCCGACCACCGATCCCGACGTCCTCGGCCATCGTGATCTGGACGTGGTCGACGTAGTTGGCGTTCCACAGCGGCTCGAACATGGTGTTGGCGAAGCGCATGGCCAGGATGTTCTGCACCGTCTCCTTGCCGAGGTAGTGGTCGATGCGGAAGATCGACTCCGGCTCGAAGACGGTGTCGAGCGTGGCGTTGAGCTGCCGGGCCGACTCCAGGTCGTGGCCGAACGGCTTCTCGACGACCACCCGGCGCCACGCCCCGGTGCCGGCCTCGGCCAGACCGTGCTCCTTGAGCTGGCCGGCGACCGTGCCGAAGAAGCCGGGCGGGATCGCGAGGTAGAAGGCGTGGTTGCCACCGGTGCCGCGGACCTGGTCCAGCTCCTCGATGGTGCGCCGCAGGTTGTCGAAGGCGAGGTCGTCGTCGAAGTTGCCCGACACGAACCGGAAGCCCTCGGCCAGCTGCTTCCAGACCTCCTCGCGGAACTCGGTGCGGGCGTACTCGCGTACCGAGTCGTGCACGATCTGCGCGAAGTCCTGGTCGGCCCAGTCCCGTCGCGCGAAGCCGACGAGGCTGAACCCCGGCGGCAGCAGCCCCCGGTTGGCCAGGTCGTAGATGGCCGGCATCACCTTCTTGCGCGACAGGTCGCCGGTCACACCGAACAGGACCATGCCGCACGGTCCTGCGATCCGCGGCAGGCGACGGTCCTGCTCGTCGCGCAGCGGGTTGACCCAGGTCACGCCAGGGCCGCCCGTACGACGTCGAGGTGGGTCGGGCCCGCGACGTGGAGGCGGAGCACGGGCCGGCCGCGGTCGGCCAGCACCTGTGCGTCGCCGACCGCCTGGGCGGTCAGGAACTCCTGGAAGGTGAACGGCCGGTCGGGCACGGCCAGGTCGGCCTCGGGATCACCGGTGACCTGCAGGTAGACCCCGGTCGCGGGCCCGCCCTTGTGGTACTGGCCGGTGGAGTGCAGGAACCGCGGACCCCACCCGAAGGTGACCGGACGACCGGTCCGGGCCGCGAGCGCGTCGCGGGCCCCGGCCAAGGCGGCGTCGCGGTGCCGGTCGAGGTAGGCCTGCACCGCGAGATAGCCGTGGCCCTCGTCGACGTGGCCGAGCAGGGCGGCGACCGCGTCGGCCACCGTGGCGGTGCCGTCGGGCAGCAGTCCGTCGGTGGCGTAGACCGTGACCGGGCCGTCGGTGAAGACGGGCTCCGGGGTGGCCCCGCCGCCGTCGAGGAGCTCGCGGGAGGCCACCTTGGCGCTCTCGACGTCGGGCTGGTCGAACGGGTTGATGCCGAGCACGCGGCCGGCGACCGCGGTGGCGTACTCC
The DNA here is from genome assembly GCA_026786275.1 of Nocardioides sp. Classification (GTDB taxonomy): domain Bacteria; phylum Actinomycetota; class Actinomycetes; order Propionibacteriales; family Nocardioidaceae; genus Nocardioides. The sequence continues at coordinate 2,984 of JAJAYJ010000175.1, forward strand.
CACAGCAGGAGCTGCCCGCCCAGGTCACCGTCGAGGCAGACGCCCCACCCCGACACCGGCGGGTGGGAGCCGAGCAGGTCGTCGGGACCGAAGGTGGCCAGCACCTCGTCGGGCCGGCTCGGAGCGACGTCGGGCACGTCGGTGCCGGGCACGACGACGGGCAGGATGCCCTTGCCGTCCTTGCCGGTCGACTCCGCGACCAGCTGCTCGACCCAGTCGCCGAGTCCCGGGTACGACGACCCGGCGTCGACCAGCACCAGCTTGTCGACACCGGCATGGTTGGCCGTGCCCAGCAGGGCACCCAGGCGCAGGGCCGGGTTGTCGACGGAGTCCTGCTCCAGGTCCGGACGGATCCGCTCGGCGCTGTCGAGCAGCATCGAGATGTCGGCACCGGCCAGACCGCTCGGCACCAGGCCGAACGCGGTGAGCGCGGAGTAGCGACCGCCGACCTCGGGGTCGGCCAGGAACACGCGGTAGCCGGCCTCGCGGGCCGAGGCCTCCAGCGGTGAGCCGGGGTCGGTCACGACGACGATGCGGTCGGCGGGGTCGATGTCGGCGTCCGTGAAGGCCTTCTCGAAGGCCCGGCGCTGGCTGTCGGTCTCGACCGTGCCCCCGGACTTCGACGACACCACCACGACGGTCTCGGCGAGCCGGTCCTCGAGCGCCGCGCGCACGAAGTCCGGGTCGGAGGAGTCCAGGACGGTCAGCGGCACCCCGGCGGCGCCGCAGATCACCTCGGGCGCCAGGGAGGACCCGCCCATGCCGCACAGCACCACGTTGAAGACGCCGCGCTGGCGCAGCTCGACCCCCAGCAGCGCGACCTCGTCGACCAGGGGCCGTGACGTCTGCGGCAGCGAGACCCAGGCCAACCGCTGAGCCGCCTCCGCCTCGGCCTCGGCACCCCACAGGGTCGGATCCTTCGCCGCGATGCCGGCGGCGACGCCGTCGCTGACCAGGGCCTCGAGCGTCGCTGTGAACGCGTCCTCGTCGGCTCGGGTGGTCCTCAGCGAGAAGCCCTCGCCCGACACGTCGCTCCGCTCGGTGCCCGGGTCGTTCATCCGCGGGCTCGCTGCATCTGGGCCTCGACCGTCTCGACGAGCTCGGCCCAGGACGCCTTGAACTTGTCGACGCCCTCGTGCTCGACCGTGAGCAGCACGTCCTGGAAGTCGACGCCGACGGCCGCGAGCCGGTCGAGGACCTGCTGTGCGTCACCGGCTCGACCGGTGACCTGGTCGCCGGTGACCTCACCGTGATCCGCGAACGCGTCCATCGTCTTCTCGGGCATCGTGTTGACGGTGCCGGCCACGACCAGGTCGGTGACGTAGAGGGTGTCGGAGTAGTCGGGGTTCTTCACCCCGGTGGAGGCCCACAGCGGGCGCTGGGGCTGGGCCCCGGCCTCGGCCAGCACCCGCCACCGGTCGCTGGCCAGGACCTCCTCGTACGCCGCATAGGCCAGCCGCGCGTTGGCGACGGCAGCCGTGCCCCGCAGCGCGGCGGCCTCGTCGGTCCCGATCTCGGTGAGCCGGCGGTCGATCTCGGTGTCGATCCGGGAGACGAAGAACGACGCCACGGACTGGATCCGACCCAGGTCGAGGCCGCCGTCGCGCGCGGCCTCCAGGCCGCTGAGGTAGGCGTCCATCACCTCGCGGTACCGCTCGACCCCGAAGATCAGCGTCACGTTGACACTGATGCCGCCGGCGATCGCCGCAGTGATGGCGGGCAGGCCCTCCCGGGTGGCGGGGATCTTGATCAGCGCGTTGGACTTGTCGACCGCGGTCCACAGCGCCTGCGCGGAGGCGATGGTGGCCTCGGTGTCGTTGGCCAGGTCGGGCTCGACCTCGATCGACACCCGGCCGTCGGACGGCGAGCCGGCAGCCACGGGGGCCAGCACGTCGCAGGCGTTGCGGACGTCCTCGGTGGTGAGCTCGAAGATCACCCGGGTCACGTCGGCGTTCTCGGCCACCAGGGCGCGGACCTGCTCGTCGTAGCGTTCGCCGTCGGCGATGGCGCCGGCGAAGATCGTCGGGTTGGTGGTCACCCCGACCACCGACTTCTCCCTGGCCAGGTCGGCCAGGCTGCCGGTCTCGATGCGCTCGCGCGACAGGTCGTCGAGCCAGATGGAGACGCCCGCGTCGGCGAGGGCCTTCAGACGGTCACTCATGGCAGTCCAATCTTGTGGGGGTCTCGGAGGTGGTGGCGTCGGTGGCCGGGTTCACGCGGTGGCCGCGGCGATGCTGTCGCGGGCCGCGTCGGCGACCGCCTGGGCGGTCACGCCGTACTCGGTGAAGATCCGGGCGAAGTCGGCGGAGGCGCCGTACTGCTCGATCGAGACGATCCGACCGTGGTCGCCGACGACCTCGCGCCAGCCCTGGGCGATGCCGGCCTCGACCGAGACCCGGGCCTTGACGATCGGCGGGATCACGGTCTCGCGGTAGGACGTCTCCTGCGCGTCGAACCACTCCCGGCACGGCATCGAGACGACGCGGGCCCGGATGCCCTCGGCGGCGAGCAGCTCGCGGGCCTGCACGGCCAGCTGGACCTCGGAACCGGTGCCGACCAGGACGACGTCGGGCTGACCGCTCGCCGTGTCGATGTCGGGTGCGTCGATCAGCACGTAGCCACCGCGGCGCACCTGCGAGGTGTCGCTGAAGCCCTCCTCGCCGCGCGGGTAGACCGGGATGTTCTGGCGGGTCAGCACGATGCCCGCGGGGCGGTCGGAGTGCTCGAGCACGGTCTGCCAGCACGCGGCGACCTCGTTGGCGTCACCGGGACGCACCACGTCGAGGCCCGGGATGGCCCGCAGTGCGGCCAGGTGCTCGATCGGCTGGTGGGTGGGACCGTCCTCGCCCAGACCGATCGAGTCATGGGTCCACACGTAGGTCACGGGGAGCTGCATCAGGGCGGCCATCCGCACGGCACCGCGCATGTAGTCGGAGAAGGTGAGGAACGTCCCACCGAACACCCGGGTGCCGCCGTGCACGGCGATGCCGTTCATGATCGCGCCCATCGCGTGCTCGCGGATGCCGAAGTGCAGCACCCGGCCGGCGTGCGGGTCGCCGCTCCACATGGCGGTGGACCGGCTCTTCGGGAGGAACGACGGCGCGTCCTCGATCGTGGTGTTGTTGGACTCGGCGAGGTCGGCCGAGCCTCCCCACAGCTCGGGCACCGCGGCGGCGATCGCGTTAATCACCGCGCCGGAGGCCTTGCGGGTCGCGATCCCCTTCGCGTCCGCCGGGAAGCTCGGCAGCGTGTCGGTCCAGCCCTGCGGCAGGGTGCGGGTCTGCAGCCGCTCGAAGAGCCCCGCGTCGGCGGAGGGCTTGGTCGCCCAGTGCTGGTACGTCGCGTCCCACTCGCGGTGGGCCGCCTTACCGCGGGCCACGGCCTCCCGGGTGTGCTCGAGCACCCCGGCCGGGATCTCGAAGGTCCGCTCGGGGTCGAAGCCGAGCAGCTCCTTGGTCGCGGCCACCTCGGCCTCACCGAGCGCGGAGCCGTGCGCCTTCCCGGTGCCCTGCGCGGTGGGCGCGGGGTAGGCGATGACCGTGTGGAGCACGATGAAGCTGGGCTGGTCGGTCACGGCCTCGGCGGCCCGGATCGCGGCGTGCAGCGCGGGCACGTCCTCGGCGTACTCTCCGCCGCCGTGGGTCCAGTCCACGTGCTGCACGTGCCAGCCGTAGGCCTCGTAGCGTGCCCCGACGTCCTCGGTGAAGGCGATGTTGGTGTCGTCCTCGATGGAGATCTGATTGTGGTCGTAGATCACCGTGAGGCGACCGAGCTGCTGGGTGCCGGCGATCGAGGAGGCCTCGCCGCTGACGCCCTCCTCCAGGTCGCCGTCGCTGCAGATCGCGTAGATGTGGTGGTCGAAGGGGCTCTCGCCCTCGGCGGCGTTCGGGTCCAGCAGGCCTCGCTCGCGGCGGGCGGCCATCGCCATGCCCACGGCGTTCGCCACGCCCTGGCCCAGTGGCCCGGTGGTCAGCTCCACGCCGGCGGTGTGGCCGTACTCCGGGTGGCCGGGGGTCTTGCTGCCCCACGTGCGCAGCGCCTTGACGTCGTCGAGCTCGAGGCCCCACCCGCCGAGGAACAGCTGGAGGTAGAGAGTCAGGGACGAGTGACCGCACGAGAGCACGAAGCGGTCCCGGCCGGGCCAGTGCGGGTCGGCGGGGTTGTGCCGCATCACCTTCTGGAACAGCAGGTACGCCGCGGGCGCGAGGCTCATCGCGGTGCCGGGGTGGCCGTTCCCGACCTTCTGGACCGCGTCCATGGCCAGCACGCGGACGGTGTCCACGGCCTTGTCGTCGAGTTCGTTCCAGTCCAGCTCGGGGGCGTTGCTCACGGGCATCCTTTCGAAGTTCTTCAGGCGGTTCCGAGCCTACTCAGGCCGGCCGTTAGACTGGTAGCCGCGGGGGGAGCCGTGCCCGCTCCCCACCTGGCACGATCGACAGCCAGTCCATCCCAGCCCTTCCCTTGAGGTCTCCGTGACGTACGTCGGCCAATCGGCCTCCGGTGTCCAGCACCCCGACGTCAGCCCTGCCACCCTCAAGGACGTGGTCCTGGCCTACGTCGGCCTGACCAAGCCGCGGGTCATCGAGCTGCTTCTGCTGACCACGGTGCCGGTGATGTTCTTCGCCGCCCGGGGGGTGCCCGACCTGGGCCTGGTCGTGGCCACCGTCGTCGGCGGCACGTTCTCGGCCGGCTCGGCGTCGGTCTTCAACTGCGTCTACGACCGCGACATCGACGAGCAGATGCGACGCACCCGGCGCCGGGCGCTGCCGCGCCACATCGTGTCGCCCAACTCGGCGCTGGTCTTCGGGTTCGCGCTCGGGATCGCCTCGACGGTGATCCTGGCCGTCTGGGTCAACCCGCTCTCGGCCGTCCTGTCGGTCGCGGCCAACGCGTTCTACGTCCTGGGCTACACGATGCTGCTCAAGCGCCGCACGACCCAGAACATCGTCTGGGGCGGGCTGGCCGGGTGCTTCCCGGCGCTGATCGGCTGGACCGCGGTGACCGGGGAGCTCTCGTGGGTCCCGGTCGTGCTGTTCGCCGTCGTCTTCTTCTGGACGCCGCCGCACACCTGGGCGCTGGCGCTGCGCTACCGCGAGGACTACGCCAACGTCAACGTGCCGATGCTGCCGGTCGTGGTGCCCGCCCACGTGGTGGGCGTGCGGATCGTGCTCTACAGCTGGGTGATGGTCGGGGTGTCGCTGCTGCTGTGGCCCGTTGCCGGCACCGGTGTGTTCTACCCGGTCGCGGCGGCGGTCCTGGGCGGCGTGTTCCTCCTCGAGGCGCACCGGATGTCGGCGCGGGCCCGCGGCACCGAGGACCTCGCGGTGATCGCCCCGATGCGGCTCTTCCACTCCTCCAACCTGTACCTCTCGCTGCTCTTCGTCGCGGTCGCGCTCGACCCGCTGCTGCAGCGCTGAGACAGTCCGGCGCAGACAGTCGGGTGCTGGCGGCTCCGAGCGGTCAGCGGCCGAGGTCGGCGGCGTACGCGTCCCCGGGTGAGGGGGCCGGCGAGGCGGGCGACCCCAGGAGCGCGGAGAGCTCGTCGTGGAACGCCGCGAGCATCCACTCGGGGTCGGGGATGGCTAGCGTGTCGGTCTTGAAGCCCACCCGGACCATGCCGGCGTAGGTGAAGATGCAGGCGCCCAGGGTCTGGTTGGTCGAGGTCGGCACCCAGCCGAGCAGCCCGCTGATCCGGGTCCCGGCGAGGTAGCGGTGCTCGCGCGGACCCGGGACGTTGGTCATCACCGCGTCCGCCTTGCTCGCGAAGAACCTGACCACGAGCTTGCTGAGCCAGGAGCCGGTCAGCCCGATGCCGTAGATCAGCCCGTAGGTCATCAGCGCCTCGGGTGACGCCTTGATGGCGTCCATCCGGCGCTTGGTCTCCGCGAGCCTGGCCGACGGCGTGCCGGGCCCTGAGGGCAGCGTTAGCAGGACGACCGCGAACCGGTTGCCCAGCCGGGTGGGCAACGGCTTGTCCAGCGGCCGCAGGTTGACCGGGATCATCGTGCGGACGTCGACCGCCCGACCGTCGTGGTGGCACAGGTAGCGCTGCACGGCCCCGGCCAGGGCCGCGACCAGCACGTCGTTGACCGTCGTGCCCGTCCGATTGGCCAGCTCCTTGACCTGCGGCAGCGGGATCGGGTCGGTCCAGACGACCCGCTTGTCCGTCCCCGCCCGGCCGGACACCGCGGTGGTGGGGTTGCCGGCGAGCAGGAGCTTGCCCGTGATCCGGATGCTCTTGCGGGCCGTGGCGGCGGCGGCCCGCAGGTGCGGAGCGCGGACCCGACCGATCTGTCGGGGCACGGCGGACAGGCCTCGTCGCAGGACGCCCGCGGTGCGACGCGGTGCACCCCCGGGCTCGTCGGGGGCGGGCTCGTCACCCCGGTCCGCCACGGCGGTATCCGGCCCGGCGTCGGTGAGCGAGAGCAGCACCCGGGTCAGCGCGATGCCGTCGGCCAGGGAGTGGTGCAGCCGGGCGTACATGGCGGTGCCCACGTCGAGCCCGCTCACCAGGTGGATCTCCCACAGCGGCCGGTCGCGGGGCAGGGGGCGGCTGAGGAAGGGCGTGAGGTAGTCCTGCAGGGCGGCTTCAGTCCCCGGGCCCGGCAGGGTGACCTCACGGATGTGGTCGCCCACCCGGAACCCCGGCACGTCGACCCAGCGCGGCAGCCCGAACGGGGAGCGGGACGGCACCATCCGCTGGCGGAAGACGGGGTAGCGGTCCACGACCCGGTGCTGCATGACCTCCTGGAGCCGGGCCCGGTCGACGGGGCCGTCGAGCAGCACGAGGGCCTCGATCACCATCAGGTTCCCGACCCGGTCCGAGTTCAACCAGATCGCGTCGACCGGGTTGAGAGTCTGGTGCGTCATCGTCTGATGGTCTCAGACTCGCCAAGCGGTGGCACGCGGGTGCCCAGGACGTCTCGAGCATCCCCTCACCAGATGGACCCCGGGGGCGCTGCTCCGGGCCGTCCGCTCAGCGAGGAGCAGCGGCCAGCTCGCGGGCGTACGCCGCGTCGACGTCGTCGTCGACCAGCCGGTGCCGCACGCTGAGCAGGGTCCAGGTCATGCTCGCCGAGATGACGGCGGCACCGAGCAGGTGGAAGCCGACCAGGACCACCGGCAGGCCGGTGAAGTACTGCACGAAGCCGATCCCGCCCTGAGCCACCTCGACCACCAGCAGCACCGCGACGCTGCGAACGACGCGGCGAGGAGCGTGTGCGGCCAGCGCTGCGAAGAGGAGCCCGACGGTGAGACCCACGAACAGGAAAACCAGGTCGGCGTGGAGCTGGCTGAGCTGCAGCGGGTCCAGTCCGTTGCGGGGTGAGTCGGCGTCACCTGCGTGCGGTCCGGCTCCGGTGACCACGGTGCCGACGTACAGCACCAGCCAGCCGGCGAGGAAGCCCAGCCAGGCCAGCACGGTCAGCGGACCACCGCGGGCCGGTGGGGCGGTGCCGTCGGCGAGCTGCAGCAGCCGGACGCTGAGCCCGATCATGGCCAGAGAGACCAGCAGGTGGAACGACACGATCCACGGGTTCAGGTCGGCCAGCACGGCGATCCCGCCGATCACGGCCTGGGCCGGGATGCCGACGGCGAGCACCACGGCGACGGCCCGGACCTGCCGTCGTCCGCTCCGCCAGGCCACCACGAGGGTGACGAGCGCGACCGCGACCAGGACGAAGGTGAGCAGCCGGTTCCCGAACTCGATGACGGCGTGCAGGTCGTACTCACCGTGCAGCGCGTACGACGCGTCGGTGCAGCGCGGCCACGTGGGGCAGCCCAGCCCGGAGCCGGTGAGCCGCACCGCACCACCGGTCACCACCAGCACGGCGTTGGCCACCAGACTGGCCCAGGCGGTCCAGCGCAGCACCGGCGGCGCGTCGAGTCGTGCGATCACTCCCATGAGAACGTCCTCGCGGTGGCCACGCCACCGATCAGGGCCCAGACCAGCAGCACGCCGAGGTCGCGCAGCTGGACCGTGCCGTCGAGCAGGGCACCGCGCATGGCCTCGCCGAGGGCGCCCGAGGGCAGCCAGCGGACCACGTCGCCGAAGCCGCCGTACGCCGAGATCGGCAGCACGACAGCACCCGCTGACATCAGCAGCAGGTAGATCAGGTTGGCCGCGGCCAGCGTCGCCTCGGCGCGCAGGGAGCCGGCGACCAGGAGGCCCAGCGCGGCGAAGGCGGCGGTGCCGGCCAGGACCGCGAGCAGCACGCCGAGGAGGCCCGCCGCGGGCTGCCACCCCATGGTCAGGGCGACCAGCGAGATCACCACGACCTGCACGAGCTCGACCAGCGCGAGGGCGATCACCTTGCCGACCAGGAGACCCGAGCGCGACAGGGGCGAGGTGCCGAGCCGCTTGATCACGCCGTAGCGGCGCTCGAAGCCGGTGGCGATCGCCAGCGAGGTGAAGCTGGTCGACATCACGGCGAGCGCCAGCACCCCGGGGGTGAAGACGTCGATCGCCGGGTGGTCGAAGGAGAGGCCCAGCCGGTCGGAGCCCTGCACCGCGCCGACCAGCACGATGAGAGGCACGACCACGGCCAGCAGGAGCTGCTCGCCGTTGCGCAGCATCAGCCGGGCCTCCATCCGGGCCTGGGCGAGCACCTGGCGGGCCATCGGCGCGGCGCCGGGACGCGGGGTGAAGGTGCCGACGGCGCTCGCGGGTCGGGTGGGCAGGGTGCTCACGGGGTCAGCTCTCGTCCGGTCAGCTCGAGGAAGACGTCCTCGAGGGTGCGCTGGCCCAGGGTGAGGGACTCGGGCAGCACGTCGTTCTCCTCGCACCAGCGCGAGACCCGCGCCAACGTGGAGGCGTCGGCCGGCCCGGTGACGACCAGGCTGAGCTCGTCGAGCTGGGTCACGTCGGTGCCCGGGCCGAGCGCGACGCGCAGGGACTCGTGGGCGCCGGCGGGGAAGGGCCGGGTGACCACGAGCCGGATGGTCGACATCCGTCCGCCCCGGGTCAGCTCCAGCGGTGAGCCGGAGGTGACCAGCCGGCCGTGGTCGAGGATGTGGATCCGGTCGGCCAGCCGCTCGGCCTCGTCCATGTAGTGCGTGGTCAGCACGACGGTGACGCCGTCGGTGCGCAGCTGGGCCAGCAGGTCCCACGTCGTGCGCCGCACGGCCGGGTCCATGCCGGCGGTCGGCTCGTCGACGAACACCAGCTCGGGGCGACCGACCAGGGCCATGGCCAGGTTGAGGCGCTGCTGCTGGCCGCCGGAGAGCCGGCGGTAGGGCGTGCGGGCGCAGTCGTCGAGGCCGAGGCAGTCCGAGAGCATCTGCGGATCGAGGGGGTGTGCGTGCAGGCTGGCGATGTGGCGCAGCATCTCCATCGCCCGCACCCCGCTCCACGCGCCCCCGCCCTGCAGCATCACGCCGATCCGGGGCAGCAGGTCCTTGCGCTGGCGCACGGGGTCGAGCCCGAGCACCCGCACGGTGCCGCTGTGCTGGTGTCGGTAGCCCTCACAGGTCTCGAGCAGCGTGGTCTTGCCCGCCCCGTTGGGCCCGAGGACGGCGGTGATGGAGCCGCGCTCGACCGTCAGCGACAGAGCGTCGAGGGCGACCTTGTCGGCGTACCGCATCGTCAGGTCGTCGACCTCGACGGCGAGGTCTGACGCGGGGACTGCGCTCACGCCGCCAGTCTAGGGAGCCGGGCACTACCTCGGCTCATCCCGGCAGAGCGCGGCCTGGTGACCACGGTCACGGGTCACGGGGTCGCAGGGTTCCAGGGTCACGGCGTCCCGAGGGGGAGGGGACGGGGGAAGGGTGACCTCACTGAGGCTCACCTTCCTTGAAGGGCTCAGGGTATTAACGGCACACTGACGTTGTGGAATTGAAAGAGCGCACCCCGAGTGGCGTCGACCTCTCCACCCGTCAGCGGGTCGAGCGGTCGATCCTGGTCGAGGGACCCTCCACCGCGGCCGCCTTGGCGGTCCGGCTCGACCTGACCGCCGCTGCGGTCCGCCGCCACCTCGACCAGCTGGTCGACGACGGCGAGATCGGGGCCCGTGAGCCGCGCACCCAGCGCAGCCGTGGGCGCGGCCGCCCGGCCAAGGAGTTCTTCCTGACCGAGCGTGGCCGGGAGAGCTTCGACCAGCAGTACGACGACCTCGCCGTGCAGGCGCTGCACTTCGTCGCCGAGACCGGCGGCGCGGAGGCGGTGCGGGAATTCGCGCACCGTCGCGTGGCGTTCATCGAGGAGAGGTTCGCCCCGGTGATGCGCGAGCACCCCGAGCTCTCACCCGCCGAGGTGCTGGCGCGGATCTTCACCGACGAGGGGTACGCCGCAGGCGTGCGGCAGCTGCCGCTCGTCAACGGTCAGAGCGCGGGGGAGCAAATGTGCCAGCAGCATTGTCCCGTGAGCCACGTGGCCCACGAGTTCCCCCAGCTGTGCGAAGCGGAGACCGAGGCGATCAGCAAGGTCCTCGGCCGTCACGTCCAGCGGCTGGCCACCATCGCGCACGGCGACGGGGTCTGCACCACGTGCATCCCCCACTCCGTCGACCACACGGCGCCAGCCAACGTCCCGAGCACGACCACCGCCGCACCACCAACGATAGGGAGCAGGTCATCTCATGACCACGATTGACGAGCGCAACCCCGAGCTCGCGGGCATCGGGCGCTACGACTTCGGCTGGAGCGACTCCGACGTCGCCGGTGCGGACGCCAAGCGGGGCCTCAGTGAGGACGTCGTGCGCAACATCTCCGCGCTCAAGAGCGAGCCGCAGTGGATGCTCGACCTGCGCCTGAAGGGCCTCAAGCTGTTCCACCGCAAGCCCATGCCGACCTGGGGCTCGGACCTCGGTGGCATCGACTTCGACAACATCAAGTACTTCGTGCGCTCCTCCGAGAAGCAGGCGGCGACCTGGGACGACCTGCCCGAGGAGATCAAGAACACCTACGACCGGCTCGGCATCCCCGAGGCGGAGAAGCAGCGCTTGGTCTCCGGGGTCGCGGCCCAGTACGAGTCGGAGGTCGTCTACCACTCGATCCGTGAGGACCTGGAGGAGCAGGGCGTCCTGTTCCTCGACACCGACACCGCGCTGCGCGAGCAGCCCGAGCTGTTCGCCGAGTACTTCGGCACCGTGATCCCCGTCGGCGACAACAAGTTCGCCGCGCTGAACACCTCGGTGTGGTCGGGTGGCTCGTTCATCTACGTGCCCAAGGGTGTCCACGTCGACATCCCGCTGCAGGCCTACTTCCGGATCAACACCGAGAACATGGGCCAGTTCGAGCGCACGCTGATCATCGTCGACGAGGACGCCTACGTGCACTACGTCGAGGGCTGCACCGCGCCGATCTACTCCTCGGACTCGCTGCACTCCGCGGTCGTCGAGATCATCGTCAAGAAGGGCGGCCGCTGCCGCTACACGACCATCCAGAACTGGTCGAACAACGTCTACAACCTGGTGACCAAGCGCGCCACCTGCGAGGCCGGCGCCACGATGGAGTGGGTCGACGGCAACATCGGCTCCAAGGTGACGATGAAGTACCCGGCCATCTACCTGATGGGCGAGCACGCCAAGGGTGAGACGCTCTCCATCGCCTTCGCGGGCGAGGGTCAGCACCAGGACGCCGGCGCCAAGATGGTGCACGCGGCGCCCCACACGTCCTCCTCGATCCTGTCGAAGTCGGTCGCGCGTGGCGGTGGCCGCACGTCGTACCGCGGACTGATCCAGATCAACGAGGGTGCGCACGGCTCCAAGTCGAACGTGCTCTGTGACGCGCTGCTGGTCGACCAGATCAGCCGCAGCGACACCTACCCCTACGTCGACATCCGCGAGGACGACGTGTCGATGGGTCACGAGGCGAGCGTCTCCAAGGTCTCCGACGACCAGCTCTTCTACCTGATGTCTCGCGGCATGGAGCAGGACGAGGCGATGGCGATGATCGTGCGCGGCTTCATCGAGCCGATCGCCAAGGAGCTCCCGATGGAGTACGCCCTCGAGCTCAACCGCCTGATCGAGCTGCAGATGGAGGGCGCGGTCGGCTGACCGCGCCTGTCCGTCCCCCCCCCGCCCCCGAAGGAATTATCCCTGTGACCGTGCCCGACGCCGCCCGCGAGACCCTGGCCGCCCGCCGGGAGCAGGCCGTCGCCGCGA
>JAJAYJ010000176.1 GCA_026786275.1 Nocardioides sp.
ACCCCGAGCAGCACACGGGCCCGGCGCAGCACCGCCAGACCCTCCCGCAGCGGCGCGACGTACGACTGGCGGGCGCGGCGAGGCGGCGCCGCTCGCGCCGGCTGCTCCACCGGCGGTGGCGCGAGCGGCGCGGTGGCCCAGGCCAGGACGGCCGCCGCGAGGCCGAACGAGACCGCGTCGACCAGCAGCGCGTTCGCGGCGCTGATCGCCGCGACGAGCAGACCGGCCGCGGCCGCCCCGAGCATCGCCGCCGTGCGCTCGACGGTCCCGCTGAGGCCGGTGGCCCGCTCCATCGGCACCCCGGCCTGCGCCACCAGCTGCGGCAGCAGTGCGTCCTTGGCCGCATCACCGGGGCCCCGCAGAGCGCCCGCGAGCGCGACCAGCACCAGCAGGGCGGGGAACGACAGCACACCGGCTTCGTGCAGCAGCGGGATGGCGCCGACGACGACCACCGACGCCACGTCGCAGGTGATCGAGACGCGCCGCGGGCCGACCGAGTCGATCACCGGGCCGCCCAGCACCTTGAGCAGCACCAGCGGCAGCATCTCGGCCAGGGCGACCAGACCTGTCTTCGTCGGGCTGCCCGTCGTGGCGAGGGCGAAGAGCGGTAACGCGATCATCGACACACGGGTTCCGGTGACGGAGATCGCGTCCGCGCTCAGCCAACCGTAGAGCGGGCGTCTCACGACGGGGCGCTCGTCGTGGCACCCGGACGCGGATAGGCGTTGAGCTGCACGACGAACACCGCTGCCTCGTCGTCGTCCTCGTCGTCGACCTCGCTGACGAAGCGGTCGAGCATGTCCACGAGCTCGCGTGCTCTGCGCGGGGTGAGGCGGGGGTTCCAGTTGCTGAACGCCGACGCCTCCCGCCACGGCTGGGGCAGCAGCGGACGCTCCTGCATCGCCTGCTGCAGCTGGCTGGTGTAGATCGAGACGACCGCCTGCAGATAGGCATCCATGCCATGAGCGGCGTCGAGGTCGTCGGGAGAGGGCTGCTCGGTCCGGGTGGCCGCATGGGCGGCACGCCACCACCGCTCGCGCGCGTTCCCGAGCTCGCGGGCATCCTCGAGGAACCCGTGCTGGTGCAGCTGGCGCAGGTGGTAGGACGTGGCACCGGTGTTGAGGCCCAGTCGGGTGGCCAGCGTGGTGGCGGTGGCCGGACCCTCGACGCGCAGCAGACCCAGCATCCGCAGCCGCACCGGGTGGGTCAGCGCCTTCAGCTGGTGAGCAGTGGGGGTGATCGAGGTGACGTCCACACCAGGAACCGTAAGATTGCAAACAATATTGTGCAAACACATCTTTGCGGTCCGTCGTGATGTCCCGGCGACCGCGGGACCCCTCCGCGTTCCTAAGGTGGACCCATGTCGATCAGGGTTGCTCTGGAGCACCGGACCACCTACGACTTCTCCGAGCCCGTTCAGATCCGCCCGCACGTGGTGCGGCTGCGGCCCGCGCCGCACTGCCGCACCCCGATCGAGGCCTACTCCCTCACCGTGTCGCCGGCCCACCACTTCGTGAACTGGCAGCAGGACCCGTTCGGCAACTGGCTGGCCCGCCTGGTCTTCCCCGACAAGGCCGACAAGCTCGAGATCACCGTCGGGCTGGTCGCCGACCTGATGGTGGTCAACCCGTTCGACTTCTTCATCGAGGAGCACGCCGAGCGGTTCCCCTTCACCTACGCCCCCGACCTGGCCGCCGACCTGGCGCCGTACCTGCGCCCGGTCGAGGACAGCACCCTGGCCGCCGGGTGGAAGGCCCGGCTGCCCGCCGTGCCGGCCGAGGGCCAGCCCACCGTGAGCTTCCTGGCCGGCCTCAACGCGGCGGTGCACCGTGACGTCGCCTACAGCGTCCGGATGGAGGCCGGGGTGCAGTCGCCCGACCACACCCTGACCAGCGGCATCGGCTCGTGTCGCGACAGTGCCTGGTTGCTGGTCAGCCTGCTGCGCCAGCACGGCCTGGCCGCACGGTTCGTCTCCGGCTACCTGGTCCAGCTCGCCACCGACCCCTACGTCACCGCGTCCCTGAAGGGCGGCACCGGGCCGGCCGAGGACTTCACCGACCTGCACGCCTGGGCCGAGGTGTACGTGCCCGGTGCCGGCTGGGTCGGCATGGACCCGACCAGCAGCCTGTTCGCCGGTGAGGGCCACATCCCGCTCTCGGCCACGCCGCACCCCAGCTCGGCCGCCCCGATCTCGGGCGCCACCGCACCGGTCGGGGTGAGCTTCTCCTTCCACAACGAGGTCCGCCGCGTCCACGAGGACCCGCGGGTCACCCGGCCCTACACCGATGAGGCGTGGGCTCGGATCGATGCGCTGGGGGAGGCCGTCGACCAGCGGCTCAGTGACGGTGACGTCCGCCTGACGATGGGTGGTGAGCCCACCTTCGTCTCCCTCGACGACGCCACCAGCCCGCAGTGGAGCTTCGAGGCCGACGGGCCCGAGAAGCGGGCGCTGGCCAACGCCCTCGCCGCCCGGCTGCAGCAGACCTACGCACGGGGCGGCGTGGTGCACCGCGGCCAGGGCAAGTGGTACCCCGGTGAGCCGCTGCCGCGCTGGAGCATCGCGCTGCAGTGGCGCACCGACGGCGAACCGCTGTGGCGCGACCAGCGCCTGTTCGCCGACCCCTGGGCGTCGGGGAACGACACGGCGGCGGCTGACGCCGAGGCGTTGGCCCGGCGGATCGCCACCGTGCTCGGGCTGCCCGGCGACCAGCTGCTGCCGGCCTACGAGGACCCGCTGGCCCTGCTCACCGACGACGTCAGGCGACCCCAGGGTGAGCGACCGGGCGTCGATGGCTTCGAGGCTCGCTTCGCTCGGATCTCCACCAGCGGAGGGGTCGGTGACCTCGACGCCGACGTCACCGACGCGACCGGCTGGGTGCTGCCGATCACCACCGCCGAGACCGGGTGGACGAGCCCCGCGTGGTCGCTGCGCCGAGGCCGGCTGGTGCTGGTCCCGGGCACCAGCGCGGTCGGTCTGCGGCTGCCGCTGGACTCCGTGTCCTGGGAGCATCCCGGCTTCACCGGCGAGGCGTCGTACGTCGAGGCCGGCCCGCCGCTCGAGCCCTCGGTGCCGGTGGTCACCGTGGTCGCCCCGCAGGGCGCCCCGACCACGGCGCTGGCCGTCGAGGCCCGCGACGGCCACGTGCACGTCTTCCTGCCGCCGACCGACCGGCTCGAGGACTACGCCGACCTGCTCAAGCTGGTCGAGGTCGCGGCCCGCAAGCTGTCGATCCCGGTCGTGCTGGAGGGCTACGGCCCGCCGCCGGACTCCCGGATCACCTCGCTGGCCGTCACGCCCGACCCCGGTGTGATCGAGGTCAACCTGCAGCCCACCGCCAGCTGGGCCGAGCAGCGCGACCTGACCACCATGCTGTACGACGAGGCGGTGCGGGCGCGTCTGACGGGCGAGAAGTTCGACGTCGACGGCCTGCACACCGGCACCGGCGGCGGCAACCACCTCACCCTGGGCGGCGCGCAGCCGGTCGACTCGCCAATGCTGCGCCGACCCGACCTGCTGGTCAGCCTGATCACCTACTGGCAGCGCCACCCGGCCCTGTCCTACCTGTTCTCGGGGCGGTTCGTCGGCCCGACCAGCCAGGCGCCGCGCTTCGACGAGGGGCGACCCGAGGCGACGTACGAGATGGAGATCGCCTTCGCCGAGATCGCCCGGCTCACCGCCGATCTGGAGCCGGGCCACGAGCCGCGACCGTGGCTGGTGGACCGGGCGCTGCGGCACCTGCTGACCGACCTGACCGGCAACACGCACCGCGCGGAGTTCTGCGTCGACAAGCTCTACAGCCCCGACTCCTCGCGCGGGCGGCTCGGTCTGCTGGAGCTGCGGGGCTTCGAGATGCCACCGCACCCCCAGATGGCGCTGCTGCAGGCCCTGCTGGTCCGCAGCCTGGTCGCGATGTTCTGGCAGCAGCCGCTCCGCGCGCCCCTGGTGCGCTGGGGCACCGCCCTGCACGAGGACTTCCTGCTGCCCGAGGGGGCGACCCGCGACGTCGGTGAGGTCGTCGGTGACCTGCGAGCCTTCGGCATCGACATGCAGGAGGCGTGGTTCGACCCGTTCACCGAGTTCCGCTTCCCCCGGATCGGCCGCACCCGGATCGGTGGTCCCGGATCAGGCATCGACCTCGAGCTGCGCCAGGCCATCGAGCCCTGGCACGTCCTTGGTGAGGAGGCGACCGCCGGCGGCACCGCCCGCTTCGTGGATTCCTCCCTGGAGCGGATCCAGGTCAGGGTGCGCGGGATCGACCCGGCCCGGCACCTGGTGACCTGCCAGGGCGTGCCGCTGCCGCTGACCCCGGCGGGCGAGTCGGGTGCCCACTACGCCGGCGTGCGCTACCGCGCGTGGCAGCCCTGGGCGGCCCTGCACCCCTCGATCGAGGTGCAGGCACCGCTGCATGTCGACGTCGTCGACACGGCCAGCGAGGTCAGCCTGGGCGGCGCGACCTACCACGTCGTGCACCCCGGGGGCCGGGTGTACGCCGGCCCGCCGGTCAACGCGCACGAGGCCGAGGCCCGCCGCGCCACCCGCTTCGAGGCGCGCGGCCACACCGCCGGTCGGCTCGACGTGGGCGGGATGCGGGAGGCCGCGCGCCGGGCCGCCTCCAGCGAGTACCCCCACACGCTGGACCTGCGTCGCGTGCCTGCCCACCCGGCGCGCCGTCCATGACGGTCCTGCGGGACTACGCCGCCGGGCTGGCCCAGCCCACCCTCGCCGACGGACCCCCGCGCTACGACGAGGTCGTCGGCCCCGACGGGTCGCTACGGCCGGCCTGGAAGAGCCTAGCCGAGCTCGCCGTCACGTTGAGCCCGGCCGACCTGCGCCGCATCGACGGCGACATCCTGCACCAGCTCGCCGACGACGGCGTGACCTACGCACGGCCCGGGGAGGACCCCGGGTCGTGGCGGCTCGACCCGGTTCCGCTGGTGCTCGACGCGGCGACCTGGACCCCCCTCGAGGTCGGTCTGGCCCAGCGGGCCGAGCTGCTCAACGCGATCCTGGTCGACGTGTACGGCGAGCAGCGGCTGCTCTCCGAGGGCCTGCTGCCCGCCGCCGTCGTCCTGGGTCACTCCGGTTACACCCGGGTGCTGGCCCGCGACTCGGCCACGGACCCGCGCCCGCTGGTGCTGTCCGCGACCGACCTGGGCCGTGACCCGTCCGGGGAGTGGCGGGTGCTGGCCGACCGGGCCCAGGCGCCCTCGGGGATGGGGTACGCGATGGAGAACCGTCGGGTGATCTCGCGGGTGCTGCCCGAGCTCTACCGCGAGGCGTCGCTGCACCGGGTCGAGCCCTACGTCTGGGCGCTGCGCTCGGCGCTGCTGCAGTCCGCGGAGGGTGAGCGGGCCGACCCCCGCGTGGTCGTGCTGTCGCCCGGCACGCTGTCGGAGACGGCGTACGACCAGGCGTTCCTGGCCTCCACCCTGGGCTTCCCGCTCGTGCAGGGCAGCGACCTCGTGGTCCGGGGAGGGTGGGTCTGGATGCGCTCGCCCGGTCCGACGCCCGAGGGCCGCCTGGAGCGGGTCGACGTAATCCTGCGCCGGGTCGACGCGGTGTGGAGCGACCCGCTGGAGCTGCGCGGCGACTCCCGGCTCGGGGTCGCCGGCCTGGTCGAGGCCGTGCGTCGGGGCCGGGTGCGGGTGGTCAACAGCATCGGCTCGGGCGTGCTCGAGAACCCTGCGCTGATGCCGTTCCTGCCCGCCGTGTGCGAGGCCCTGCTGGGCGAGACCCTGCGGTTGGCGTCGGTGGCGACCTGGTGGTGCGGGGACCCGGACTCCCTGCACCACGTGCTCGACCGGCTCGACTCCCTGTCCGTGCGCCGCCTCGACCAGCCGGAGGGCGAGGAGGGCGAGGAGGTCGAGCCGCGGGTGCTGCGCGAACGGCTGCTGACCGAGCCGCACCGCTACGTCGGCCAGGAGCGGCTGGCGCTGTCCCAGGCCCCGACCTGGGGGGCGCCCGGTCGCACGGGCGGGGTGGCCACCGCCCAGCCGGTGACCCTGCGCGCGTTCACGCTGCGCTACGGCTCGGCGTACCGACCGCTGGTCGGCGGCCTGGCCAGCGTGATGGACGCGGCCAGCGTCTCACCGCGCTCGGTGGCCAGCAAGGACGTGTGGGTGCTCAAGGCTGCACCCGACGACGCCGACCAGGGCCTGACCGACGTGTTGGCGATGACCAGCGCGCGCTCGGTCAGCGTGGTCGTGCCGCGCATCCTGGAGGACCTGTACTGGTCGGGCCGGTACGCCGAGCGCGCCGAGGACCTGCTCCGGCTGGTGATGGCCGCGCACGCGGTCGCGGAGGACTACCGCTCCCGGCCCGGCACGTCGGGCAGCGCCACCCTGGACGTGCTGCTGGGGGTGACCCGGCGGCTGGCCGGACACCGGCACGAGGACCTGGACGAGGAGTTCCGCTCGCTGCTGCTCGACCCCGGCCGGGCCGGCTCGGCCGCGCACTCCCTCGACCGGCTGCGGACCGCGCTCGAGGGGGTGCGCGACCAGCTCTCCGACGACACCTGGCGGGCCTTCGGGACCACCGGGCGCGGGATGGCGATGCTGCGCGAGTCCCGCCACGGCCACCAGATCTCGGAGTCCGCCGGGCGGATGCTGACCGGGCTGCTGTCGCTGCACGGGGTCGGCGCGAACATGATCCGCGACGCCGGCTGGCACATGATCGGCCTCGGTCGCTGCCTTGAGCGGAGCCTGCAGCTGTGCCACCTGCTCAGCACGACCACCACGGTGCGCCGGGGCCTCGACGTGGACCGGCAGGTGCTGACCGCGGTGCTGGCCGCCTCCGAGAGCGCGGTCACGCACCGGCGCCGCTTCCGCGGCTACGTCCGCGCCGGCGGCGTGCTCGAGCTGCTGCTGACCGATGCCGACAACCCGCGCTCGATGGCCTTCGCGCTGGCCACGCTGCACGAGCACCTGGCCGCGCTGCCGTCCTCGACCGGTTCCACGCGGCCCGAGCGGCTGATCGACGACCTGCTGGCCGACCTGGCCCAGGTCGAGATCGCCGCCCTGGTCGCGATCGGCGGTGTCGGCCGGCCGAACCTCGAGAGCTTCCTGGGCACCACCGCGGCCCGGCTGAGCCGGATCGGTGAGGCGATCGCCGACCTGCACCTGGCCAGCGGCCCGGCGCCCCGCGCCCTGGGGTCGATGCCGGAGGTCGTGCCGGCGCGGGTCGGCCCGGGACGGGTCGGCCCGGCCCGCGGCGGCCCGGCGGGCGGC
>JAJAYJ010000177.1 GCA_026786275.1 Nocardioides sp.
GGGCACGACGTACCAGTACCGGGTCTTCGCGACGCACCCGAACGACGACAGCGGGGCGACGCCGCCAATCACGGTGCCGCCGGTCAGGGCCCCCCCCCCCCCCCCCCCCCCCCCGGGGGCCCCCCCCGGCCACCGCGCGCCCCCCCGGGCCGTCGGCGCCGCCGCCCCCGAAGCCCGGGTGCAGCTCGGCGGGGACGTCCCACTCGATGAAGAAGGGCAGCTGCGGGTCGGCGATCAGGCCGTGGACGCCGATCTGCTTCCAGACCAGCTCGGTGCCGTCGGGTCGGTGCCGGCTGCCGCGGACCGCGCTGCGGCCCAGGCGCTTCTCGAGCAGCGTGATGTCGTCGACCGCGACGACCCACCCGAGCCACCCGCCGCCGAGGGCCGAGCGGGCCCGGACGGCCTGGCCGAAGGGGGCCTTGTCGGAGGCCGGGTGGTCCAGCACCTCGACGATCTCGAGGTAGGTGTTGCCGGCCAGCGGCAGAATCATGTTGCGGGTCCCGAAGCGCGGGTGCACCCCCCCGTCGATGAACGTGGTGCCGAGCAGCGCGCCGATCCGGGCGGCGGTCCCGTGCAGCCCGTCGGGGCCGGCGGCGTAGCTGAGGTGGTCCAGTCTCATGGTGCCGATTCTGTGCGACGCACCTGCCGGGACCGACGCCGGGGTCCAGGTCTCTTGACGTCGAGACGAGTGGGCACCCACCGCGGGGAGTGCGGGCCACGACTCAGGGGTGCGGGTCGGCCGGGTGCAGGGCCAGCACCGAGCGGGAGCGCACGTGTGCGTCGCAGTGCCGGACCAGCTCGTCGTACGCCGCCCGGCCCATCAGCTCGGTCAGCTCCGGGGCGTGGGTGAGGTAGACCGGCTCGGGCGCGACGTGGGCCTCGGTGTTGCCCGAGCAGTACCAGTCCAGGTCGTGGCCGCCGGGACCCCAGCCGCGGCGGTCGTACTCACCGATCGAGACCTCGGTGTACGACGTGCCGTCCGGTCGGTCCACGTCGCGGAACGTGCGCCGGATCGGCAGCTGCCAGCAGACGTCGGGCTTGGTCTCGAGCGGGTCCAGGTCGAGGGTCAGCGCCAGCCCGTGCAGCGCGCAGCCGGCACCTCCCGGCCCGTGCTCCGGGGCGAAGTCGGTGCGGTTGTGGAACACGCAGGCCTGCTGGCCCTCGACCTCCACGGTCAGCGTCTTGCGGGCGCCCTCGTCGTCGGTCTCCACCCAGTCCTCCGCGGTGACGGGACGGGTCGGCATCAGCTGCCACAGCTGCGGCGTCAGCCGCTCGACGTAGGAGGCGACCCGCTGCTCGTCGGCGTCGTCGGCGAAGTGGGCTCCCAGCGTGCAGCACCCGACGTCGGGGGCGTCGGCGTAGATGCCCTGGCAGCCCTGGCCGAAGATGCAGGTGTAGCCGGACGTCAACCAGGTCAGGTCGCAGCGCATCACCTCGGAGGCGTCGGCGGGGTTCTCAAACTCGACCCACGCACGCGGGAACACCAGGTCGACCTCGGGCACCCGGCCAGCCTACGACCGAGGTGCGGCGGCACGAGGCGCGGAGGGTGAGCCCGCCGCAGGGATGCAGCCCGGTACGTTGGCCCCATGCGTGTGGGCGTCCTGGACATCGGTTCCAACACCGGACACCTGCTCGTCGTCGACGCCCACGGCGGCGCGGCACCGCTGCCGGCGTACTCGTTCAAGCAGAGCCTGCGGCTCGCCGAGCACCTCGACGCGTCCGGCGCGGTCTCCGCCTCGGGGGTCGAGGCGCTGACCTCCTTCACCGCCGAGGCCCTGGTCGTGGCCGAGGACAAGGGCTGCGAGGACATGCTGGGGTTCGCCACCTCCGCGGTGCGCGACGCGGTGAACTCCGAGGAGGTCCTGCAGCACGTGCGGGACACGACCGGCGTCGACATCACCGTGCTCACGGGCGAGGACGAGGCCCGGCTGACCTTCCTGGCCGTGCGCCGATGGTTCGGCTGGTCGGCGGGCCGGCTGGCCGTCTTCGACATCGGTGGCGGCTCGCTCGAGATCGCCGGCGGCGTGGCCGAGGCTCCCGACGTCGCCTGGTCGATGCCACTGGGCGCGGCCCGGCTGGCCCGAACCTACTTCGGCGACGGTCGGCCGGGGGAGGAGGAGATCCGCGCGCTGCGCCGCACGATCCGCGCCGAGATCGCCCGGGACGCGGGCCACCTGCTGCGCTCGGGTGCGCCGGACCGCGCGGCGGCCACCTCCAAGACCTTCCGCTCCCTGGCCCGCATCTGCGGCTCCGCGCCGTCCCAGGACGGGCCCCTGGCCACCCGGTCCCTGGCTCTCGCCGACCTGTGCGAGTGGATCCCCAAGCTGGTCGAGATGAGCGGGCCCGAGCTGGCCGAGCTGCCCGGGGTCTCGGCCTCGCGCACGCACCAGATCGTGCCGGGAGCGCTGGTGGCCGAGGCCTGCATGGACATCTTCGACCTCGCCGCCCTCGAGATCTGCCCGTGGGCGCTGCGCGAGGGCGTCATCCTGGAGCGCCTCGACCAGCTGCCCACGCTGGACCGGCTGGACCGTTCGTGAGCGTGCGGGTGGGCCTGTCCACCTCCTCCGTCTACCCCGAGTCGTCGGCGCACGCGTTCGGCTATGCCGCCTCGGTCGGCTACGACGCCGTCGAGGTGATGGTCGGCATCGACGCGCTCAGCCAGCAGGTGACCGCCATGCAGCAGCTCTCCGAGCACCACGGGATACCGATCTCGGCCGTGCACGCGCCGTGCCTGCTCTTCACGCAGCGGGTCTGGGGCACCGAGCCGTGGGGCAAGCTGCAGCGCTCCGCGGAGATGGCGCACGAGGTCGGCGCCGGGGTGGTCGTCGTGCATCCGCCGTTCCGCTGGCAGAAGGAGTACGCCGCCGGGTTCGTGGAGGGGATCGCGGCGCTCGAGAGCTCGACCGGGATCGCGTTCGCGGTCGAGAACATGTATCCATGGCGCGCCTCGCAGAAACGTGGCATGGAGATGTACCTACCGCACTGGGACCCCTCCACCGAGCCGTACGCCAACACCACCATCGACCTCTCGCACGCCGCGATCGCCTCCTGCGACCCGATCGAGATGGCGATCCGGCTGGGGTCGCGGCTGCGCCACATCCACCTGACCGACGGGTCCGGCTCCGCCAAGGACGAGCACCTGGTGCCGGGCCGCGGCGCGATGCGGGCCGCCGAGTTCCTGCAGCACTGCGCGGCCACCAGCTTCTCCGGCGAGATCGTGGTCGAGATCAACACCCGCAAGGCCGTGACCCGGGAGGCCCGCGAGGCCGAGCTGAGGACGTCGCTGGACTTCGCGCGCGAGCATTTCGTCGCCTGAGCCGGGTCGTCCGGGAGGATGGGCACCGTCCCGCCCGGGCCGACGTAGATTGGCCGACATGTCTTTGCTCCGAGAGCCGTTGTTGCTGCTGGCTCGCAGCGCCCAGGTCAAGCAGCTCGTCAGCACCATGCCGGTCAGCGCGGGGATCGTGAAGGGCTACGTGCCCGGCGAGACCACCGCGTCGGCGGTGCAGGCCGCGGCGGCGCTGGCCGCCGACGGCCTCCAGGTCACCCTCGACCACCTCGGCGAGGACACCCTCGACGCCGCGCAGGCCGAAGCGACCACCCAGGCCTACCTCGATCTCCTGGAGCAGCTCGCGGCGGCGCACCTGACCCGGCAGGTGGAGGTGTCGGTGAAGCTGACCGCGATCGGTCAGGCGCTGCCCGAGCACGGCGAGAAGGTGGCGCTGGAGAACGCGCGCACCATCTGCCGGGCCGCCCGCAACGCCGGCACCACGGTCACCCTCGACATGGAGGACCACACCACCACCGACTCGACGCTGGCGATCCTGCGCGACCTGCGCAAGGACTTCCCGGAGACCGGGGCGGTGCTGCAGGCCTACCTCCACCGCACCGAGGACGACTGTCGCCAGCTGTCCTACGAGGGCTCGCGGGTGCGGCTGTGTAAGGGCGCCTACAACGAGCCGTCCGAGGTCGCGTTCACCGAGCGCACCGAGGTGGACAAGTCCTACGTGCGATGCCTCAAGGTGCTGCTCGGTGGCCAGGGCTACCCGATGGTCGCCACCCACGACCCGCGGCTGGTGCGGATCGCCTCCACGCTCGCCGGCCGCTACGGCCGGCAGCCGGGGTCGTATGAGTTCCAGATGCTCTACGGCATCCGGCCCGAGGAGCAGCGCCGGCTGGCCGAGGCCGGCGAGACCGTGCGGGTCTACGTGCCCTACGGCGTCGAGTGGTACGGCTACCTGATGCGAAGGCTCGCCGAGCGTCCGCAGAACCTGTCATTCTTCGTGAAGTCCCTCGTCTCCAAGAAGTAGCCAGGAAAGCAGAGCCACCATGACCCAGACCGCCATCCTCGGCGCCGGCGTGATGGGCGAGACGCTCCTGTCCGGCCTCGTGCGCTCCGGTCGCCGGGTCGACGACCTACTGGTCGGTGAGAAGCGGGCCGAGCGGGCCCGCGAGCTCGTGGAGCGCTACGGCGTGCAGGTGAGCGGCAACGCGGCGGCGGCGGCCAAGGCCGACACCGTGGCCATCGTGGTCAAGCCGCAGGACATGGCCGACCTGCTCGACGAGATCGCGCCGTCGCTGCGGGCCGGGCAGCTCGTGGTCAGCCTGGCGGCCGGGATCACGACCGCGTTCATCGAGTCCCGCGTGCCCGCGGGGGTCGCGGTCGTGCGGGTGATGCCGAACACCCCGGCTCTGGTCGACGAGGGCATGGCCGCGGTCGCGCCGGGCTCGCAGGTCTCGGAGACCCAGCTGGCCGAGGCCGAGTCGCTGCTCGCGTCGGTCGGCAAGGTGCTGCGGATCCCCGAGCGGCAGATGGACGCCGTGACCGCGATTAGCGGGAGCGGGCCGGCGTACATCTTCTTCGTGGTGGAGTCGATGATCGAGGCCGGCGTACACCTCGGGCTGCCGCGCACCACGGCCAGCGAGCTGGTGATCCAGACGTTGGTCGGCTCGGCGAAGATGCTGCGCGAGACCGGCACCCACCCGACGGTGCTCCGTGAGCAGGTCACCTCGCCCGGTGGGACCACCGCCTCGGCGCTGCGTGAGCTCGAGGTGCACGGGGTGCGCGCCGCGTTCCTCGGCGCCATCCAGGCCGCGAGGGACCGTTCGCGTGAGCTGGCCGAGGGCAGCTGAGCAGGCCAGGCAGGGCCGGGGGCCTGAGGACCGGTGGGGTGCGGGGCGCAGACTGGAGGCATGACGACTGATCCTGATGTCCGGTTCTGGTTCGACCCGGTGTGCCCGTTCGCGTGGCTGACGAGCCGCTGGGTCCGCACGGTCGCGGCCCAGCGCGACCTCGAGGTGGAGTGGCGGTTCATCTCGCTGCGGCTGATCAACAAGGACGTGGACTACGACGCGCACTTCCCGGCGGAGTACGAGGCCGGCCACACGGCCGGTCTGCGGATGCTGCGGGTCTGCGCACACGTCCGTGACGAGCACGGCCCGGACGCCGTGGCGCGGCTCTACCCCGCCCTGAGCACCCAGGTCTTCGACGTGGAACCGGCGGACTACGACCCCACCGAGCTGCACGGCCTCCTCACCCGGGCGCTGGCCGACGTCGGCCTGCCGGGGTCGTTGGTCGACCACCTCGACGACGAGTCCCGCGACGCGCAGATCCAGGCCGAGACCGACGAGGCACTGGCCCTGACCGGCAAGGACGTCGGCACCCCGATCCTGCACATCGCCCCACCTGAGGGCGCGGCGTTCTTCGGGCCGGTGATCAGCCGCCTGCCCACCGACGAGCAGGCCGCCGAGCTGTGGGACCACGTGGTCGGGCTGGCGACGTTCCCGGGGTTCGCGGAGCTCAAGCGCAGCCTGCGGGAGCAGCCGCAGCTGCGCTCCTTCGGTGTGACCGAGGCCGACGTCGGCGTCCAGGGGACTGGCACGCGGGCAGTCGTCGGCAGAAGAAGTGAGCACCGAGACGTGAGCACCGAGACGTGAGCACCGAGACGTGAGCACCGAGACGTGAGCACCGAGACGTGAGCGGGCTTCCGCTCGTGTGGGGCGCGAGCGCGGCCGAGGTGCTGCGTGACTACCCGGCCGACCGGCTCGTCGAGCCACCCGCGGTGGCGATGACCCGGGCTGTCACCGTGGCGGCCTCACCCGAGCTGGCCTGGCGCTGGCTGTGTCAGACCGCGGTGGCGCCGTACTCCTACGACCTCCTCGACAACCGCGGCCGGCGCTCACCGCCCGAGCTGACCCCCGGGCTCGACGAGCCGGAGGTGGGTGGGCGGATGGTGATGGTCTACGACGTCACCGCCGTGCGCCCCGGCGAGCAGTGGACCGGGCGGACCGGCCCGCTCGCCGAGCGGATCGCGGGCACGCTGGCGGTGACCTACGCCGTGCACCCCGACCCGGCCGGGTCCCGGATCGTGTGCCGGATGGTCGTGCCGGGCCGGACCCGCGCCCAGCGCGTCCGGGCGCAGGCGTTGGCCTGGGGAGACCTGGTGATGATCCGCAAGCAGCTGCTGACCCTCCAGGGGTACGCCGAGCGCGACGCCCGGCGCTGAGTCTCACCGGTGGGACCCCTGCCGGTGAGATGCTGAGCCACATGGAGATCTTCCGCACGTCCGAGGACCGCTTCGACGACCTGGCCGACTTCGCGCACGCGCCGTCGTACGTCGAGGTGGCCGACCCCGACGACCCCGACGGGGTGCCGCTGCGGATGGCCTACGTCGAGGCCGGGCCGGGCGACGGACCGGTCGCCCTGCTGCTGCACGGCGAACCGACCTGGTCCTACCTCTACCGGCACCTGATCCGGGTGCTCGCCGAGGCGGGCGTGCGCGCGGTGGCCGTGGACCTGGTCGGCTTCGGTCGCTCCGACAAGCCGCTGGCGATCGGCGACCACAGCTTCGCCCGGCACGTGGAGTGGGTCCGCGAGGCCGTCTTCGACCACCTCGACCTGCGCGAGGTGACCCTGGTCGGCCAGGACTGGGGCGGCCTGATCGGGCTGCGCCTGGTCGCCGAGCACCCGGACCGGTTCTCGCGGGTGGTGGCGGCCAACACCGGGCTGCCCACCGGCGACCACGACATGCCGGAGGTCTGGTGGAGCTTTCGCCGGGCGGTGGAGTCCGCCGCCGTCCTCGACATCGGTCGGCTGGTCGAGTCCGGCTGCGTGCGGGCTCTGGCCCCGGCCGACCGTGCGGCGTACGACGCGCCGTTCCCGGACGAGGCGTCCAAGGCCGGGCCGCGAGCGATGCCGTTGCTGGTGCCGACCCGTCCGGATGACCCGGCCACCGAGGCCAACCGGGACGCGTGGTCGGTGCTGGCCCGCTGGCAGAAGCCGTTCCTGACGGCGTTCAGCGACTCCGACCCGATCACCGGCGCGATGGCCCCGGTGATCCGCAAGCTCGTGCCCGGTTGCGCGGGCTTGCCGCACCCGGTGCTCGCCGACGCCGGGCACTTCCTGCAGGAGGACGCCGGTGCGGAGCTGGGCAGGGTGGTGGCGGAGTTCGTGCGGGGCTGAGCGCACCCCGGTGCCCTCCGTCGAGGAGTAGCGTCGCGGCCCATGGAGTGCCACGGTCCCGCCACGGTCGTCTTCGACCAGTCGTTGACGGACTACGACTTCGGCCTGGGTCACCCGATGGCACCGCTGCGGGTCGACCTGACCATGCGGCTGGCCGGGGAGCTCGGTGTCACCCGGACGCGCGAGGGGGGCCCCGGACTGCGGGTGGTGCCGGCCCGGATCGCCAGCCTCGACGAGCTCGAGACCGTGCACTCACCTGCGTTCATCGAGGCCGTGCAGCGGGCCGGCGCGAGCGGTCGGCCTGAGGAGTCGTTCGGTCTCGGGACGGAGGACAACCCGGTCTTCGCCGGCATGCACGATGCGTCGGCCCACGTCGTCGGGGCCAGCCTGGAGGCCTTCCAGCAGGTCTGGAGCGGGGAGTCCGTGCACGCCGCCAACGTCACCGGCGGGTTGCACCACGCGATGCGGGACCGGGCCAGCGGGTTCTGCATCTACAACGACGTGGCCGTCGGCATCCAGTACCTGCTCGACCAGGGAGCGCAGCGGGTGGCCTACGTCGACGTGGACGTGCACCACGGGGACGGCGTCCAGGCCGCCTTCTGGAACGACCCGCGGGTGCTCACGATCTCCCTGCACGAGACGGGCCGGATGCTCTTCCCGGGGACCGGTTTCTCACCGGAGGTCGGCGGGCCCGACGCCCAGGGCAGCGCGGCCAACGTGCCGCTGCCGCCCGGTACCGCCGACGCGGGGTGGCTGCGGGCGTTCCACGCGGTGGTGCCCGACCTGCTGCGCGAGTTCGACCCGGAGGTCCTGGTGACCCAGCACGGCTGCGACACGCACGCCGACGACCCGCTGGCCCACCTGATGCTGAGCCTCGACGGCCAACGGGCCGCCTACCTGGCGCTGCACGACCTGGCCCACGAGGTGGCCGGCGGCCGCTGGGTCGCCCTCGGCGGTGGGGGGTACGCCGTCCTCGACGTGGTGCCCCGCGCGTGGACGCACCTGCTCTCCATCGTCGACGGCCGTCCCCTCGACCCCGACACCCCGGTGCCGCAGGCTTGGCGCGAGCACGTCCGCGAGCTGTTCGGCCGGGACACCCCGGCCCGGATGGGTGACGGCCGGGTGCCGTCGTACCGGGACTGGCGGGAGGGCTACGACCCCGACACGTGGCTCGACCGAGCGGTGCATGCGACCCGGATGGCGGCGTTCCCCCTGCTCGGTCTGGACCCCCAGCCCTAGCCGCCGACAGGCGCGCGCAAGGCGCCGCGCCGCGTGTCACTCAGGTGATCTTCAGGATCCTCTTCCCCATCAGTCCCACGAGGCCCTATCCTCACCATTGGGTGTGGATCGCTTTCCGCCGGTGGGGAAGCCGGCGGCGATTCGCCACAGAAAGTACGGTGCTCGATGGCAAACAACTCCTCCGGGGAGATCTCGGACGCGAAGTTCCTGACCGTGGCCGAGGTCGCGGGCATGATGCGCGTCTCGAAGATGACGGTCTACCGCCTGGTCCACAACGGGGAGCTGCCCGCCGTCCGGGTGGGACGGTCCTTCCGCGTCGTCGAGGACGACGTCAACGAGTACCTCCGCAAGAGCTTCTACAACGCGGGCTGAGCAACGATCCTCGCGCGGCGTCGGAGCACCTCCGGCGCCGTCGCCGACACCGATTCTGGCTGCCGTGGGCCTGGCGCTAGGCTGCCGTGATCCCCTGGAAGTGTTCCTCGGGGCCGCTGTCCAGTCGTGAGAGGTTTTCCGTGGGTTCTGTCATCAAGAAGCGTCGCAAGCGCATGGCCAAGAAGAAGCACCGCAAGCTGTTGAAGAAGACGCGCGTGCAGCGTCGCAAGCTCGGCAAGTAGCCCGACCCGGTCTCGAGCAGCGGCATGGGCATCGGCAGGGTCGTGCTGGTCACCGGGGTCTCCCGGGACCTGGGACGCCGCTTTGCCCGCGCCGTCGCCGAGGATCCGTCGGTGCGACGGGTGATCGGGGTCGACGTCACTCCGCCCCGTGGTGATGCGGGGTCGGTCTCGTTCGTGCGAGCCGACATCCGCAGCCCGGTGATCGCCAAGGTGATCGCCAAGGAGAACGTCGACACCGTCGTGCACATGAGCGTCATCTCGACGCCCGGGACCAGCGGCGGACGCAACACGATGAAAGAGCTGAACGTCATCGGGACGATGCAGCTCCTCGCCGCGTGCCAGAAGGCGCCGAGCGTGCAGCACCTGGTCGTGAAGTCGACGACCACCGTCTACGGCGCCAGCAGCCGCGACCCGGCGATGTTTACCGAGGGGATGGAGCCCCGCCGTGGGGCTCGGTTCGGCTACGCCAAGGACGTCGCGGAGATCGAGGGCTACGTCCGCGGTTTCGCCCGCCGGCGACCCGACGTGCGGACCACGGTCCTGCGCTGCGCCAACGTCATCGGCCCGCACGTCGTCAGCCCGCTCACCTCCTACTTCCGGCTGCCGGTGATCCCGACCGTGGCCGGGTTCGACGCCCGGCTGCAGTTCCTGCACGAGGACGACCTGCACGACGTGCTGACCCACGCCGTCAACGTCGACGTCGCGGGCGTGTTCAACGTCGCGGGCGAGGGTGTACTCACCCTCAAGCAGGCCGTGCGCCGACTGCAGCGTCCTGCCGTGCCCATGCCGGGCGCTGCCGTCGGACGGGTCGGGTCGTTGCTGCGCTCGGCGCGACTCGCCGAGTTCTCGCCCGAGCAGATCGGGTTCCTGACCTACGGCCGTGGCGTGGACACGACCCGGATGCGTGAGGTGCTCGGCTTCCGTCCGCAGTTCACGACCGCAGAGGCCTTCGCCGACTTCGGTCGCTCGATGGCCCCCACCGGTGGCGGTCGCACCGTCCGGTTGCTCGGCCGGTGGGCGCACTCCCTGCCGACGCCCACCGAGCACCGACACCTGGGCGAGGTCGGCCGTGGGTGACGCGGAGATCATCCCGATCGGCACCCGCGGTCGGCCGGGTCGCGGGTCCGGCCCCCGCCCGTCGGCCGCGTCGCGCAACCTGGCGGGCGGGGCCTCGTCGGTTCGCCGGAGCACCGCGGCCCGCTCCGTTCCCGATCCCCTGACAGATCCCCGGGCAGACCGCAGGGTCCATCCGGGCCGCGAGGCGTCGCCGGCCGAGCCGACCACGGCCGGGGCCACCAGCGAGACCGCGCCCGCGCGGGCCGCGACGACCACCCGGGAGCGCTCGGCGCTGGGCGGCATCGTCGTGGGGGACTGGCTGGCGGGGTTCCAGCACGCGGCGACCGAGCTCTTCGGCGACGACGCCGAGATGCAGCTGGCCCGGTTCCTGGCCTTCCTGCGTCGGCGCGTCACCGGCGGCTACGTCATCGACGAGTACGGCTTCGACCAGGAGCTCACCCAGCGCTTCCTGATGGCCGCGCTGCGCCCGATCGCCCAGAAGTGGTTCCGGATCGAGGTGATCGGCGCCGACAACATCCCGCAGGCGGGCGGCGCCCTGGTCGTGTCCAACCACTCCGGCACCATCCCGCTCGACGGCCTGATGACGATGACCTCGATCCACGACCAGACCGGTCGCTTCCTGCGACCGCTCGGCGCGGACCTGATCTTCTCGATGCCGGTGGTCAGCTCGCTGGCCCGCAAGAGCGGCGCCACCCTGGCCTGCGCCGAGGACGCCGAGCGGATGCTCTCGGGCGGCGAGCTCGTCGGGGTCTGGCCGGAGGGCTTCAAGGGCATCGGCAAGCCGTACGCCGACCGCTACAAGCTGCAGCGCTTCGGTCGGGGTGGCTTCGTGTCGGCCGCCCTGCGCACCGGGGTGCCGATCGTGCCGCTCTCGGTGGTCGGGGCCGAGGAGATCTATCCCCTGGTCGGCAACCTCCCCTCGCTGGCCCGGTTGCTGGGGGTGCCGTACATCCCGATCACGCCGTTCTTCCCGCTGCTCGGACCGCTCGGCCTGGTGCCCCTGCCGTCCAAGTGGCTGCTGGAGTTCGGTGAGCCGATCCGCACCGACGACTTCGACGAGGGTGCGGCCGACGACCCGATGCTCGTGTTCGACGTGACCGACCAGGTCCGCGAGACGATCCAGCAGACGCTCTACCGGCTCCTGATGACGCGGCAGTCCGTCTTCCGCTGAGCCCGGGTGCCGGCTACCGGCTCAGGGCAGCAGCGAGTCGGTGGTCTGGTCGAGACGGTCGACGGTGCCCTGGAGCACGCCGCCGACACCGGGCGGCTGGACCGGGGGCGTCGGCCCGCCGGTGGTCGTGCCCGGGCCCGTGCCGGGGCTCGTGCCGCTCAGCGTGTCGAGCAGGCCCCCGACC
>JAJAYJ010000178.1 GCA_026786275.1 Nocardioides sp.
CCCCACAAGACCACCCCCGCCGCCGCCGGGGCCTAAAACAACCCGCTGGGGGGCGGCGGCTGATTATGGCGCCCCGCGGCGCTTACTCGCCCCCCCGCCCCGCCGGGGCCCCGGTCCCCGCGGCAGCAGGGGTGGGTGCAGTCCTGACCACCGTCGTCAACGCCAGCCCGGTCCAGGCCGCGGCCTGCGACGGCTTGTCGGGGGTCAGCGTGGTGGTCGACTTCCGCGAGCTCGGTGGCGGGATCGGTCAGGAGTGCGCATCGACCGGCGGGCAGAACGCCGCCGACTCGTTCACCGCCGCGGGTTTCCCGCTGACCCGGGTCCAGCAGCAGTCGGGGTTCGTGTGCCGCGTGCAGGGCGCCCCCGCGAGCGACCCGTGCGTCGACGTGCCGCCGGCCACGGCCTACTGGGGCCTGTGGTGGACCGACGGCACCTCGACCAGCTGGAGGTACTCCAGCCTCGGGGTCGACAGCCTGCGCGTGCCCGACGGCGGGAGTGTCGCGTTCGCCTGGAACGCGGGCCAGGGCACCCGACCTCCGAGCGTCGCACCGGTAGCTCGGGCCGCCGCCCCGACAACACCGCCTCCCAGCACGAGACCTAGCGCCCGGCCCACGCCGAAGCCGACGGCACGGCCGACCCGGGCGCCGGCACCGGCCTCGTCGGCGTCCCCGTCGCGCAGTCCGTCCACTCCGGCGACCACGGCCCCGGCCGCACCGGGGAGCACCACCGACGCCGACGCAGCCGGGGCCGAGCGCAAGGCTCCGAGCCGGGCACCCGAGGACACGCCCACCGCCGCTCCCTCGACGCTGCCGGACCCGGCGGCGACCGCGGGAGCCGGGTCGGAGCCCAGCGAGCCCGCCGCCACCACGAGCAGTCCCGGTGCCCCGACCGACACGGTCCCGGGCGGGCTAGAGACCACGAGCGGCCCCGCTCGGGCCGCGGACGACGGGCTGCCCACATGGGTCGCCCCGGTGCTCGTGGTGCTGGTCTTCGGCGCCGCCACGGGCACGGCCCTCCTGCGCCGACGCCGCCAGGCGTGAGCCCGGCCGGCGCCACACATCTGCCCCGCGACCTGCACCCGGTCGCGTGGTGGCTGTGGGCCATCGGGCTGGCGGCAGCGGCCTCGCTCACCACCAACCCGCTGCTGCTGCTGCTCCTGGTCGCGGTCGCGGCCCTGGTCGTCGCGGCGCGCCGCTCGCACCAGCCGTGGGGGGCGTCGTTCCGGCTCTACCTGTGGCTCGGGCTGGCCATCGTGGTCATCCGGGTGGTCTTCCGGATCCTGGTCGGCGGCTACTACCCCGGCCAGGTCGTCCTGGAGCTGCCCGCGGTCCCGCTGCCCGACTGGGTGCTCGGGATCAGCCTGCTTGGGCCGGTGACCCGTGAGTCGCTGCTCTCCGGGCTCTACGACGGGCTCCGCCTGGCCGCCATCGTGATCTGCATCGGCGCGGCCAACTCCCTGGCGAACCCCAAGCGACTGCTGCGCTCGGTGCCGCCGGCGCTCTACGAGATCGGCACCGCGCTGGTCGTCGCGGTCACCGTGTTGCCGCAGCTGGCCGACAGCCTCCAGCGGGTACGACGCGCTCAGAGCCTGCGCGCGGGGCAGACCGGGCGGGTGCGCGGCGTACGACGCCTGGTCATCCCGGTCCTGGAGGACGCCCTGGAGCGCTCGCTGACCCTGGCCGCGGGCATGGACACCCGCGGCTACGGCCGCTCGGCTGGCGCCGCCCCGCGCCAGCGGCGTACCACCGGTGCCCTGATGCTGCTGGGTCTCGGCGGGCTCTGCGTCGGCATCTACGCCTCCCTCGACCTCACCGCACCGCGCTGGCTCGGCCGCCCGATGCTGGCCCTGGGCGTGCTCACCGCGATCGCCGGGATCGTCAGCGCCGGGCGCCGGGTGCAGCGCACCCGCTACCGCGCCGACCGCTGGCGCCTGCCCGAGCTGGCCGTGGTGGCCTGCGGGATCGCCGTCGTCGCCGTCGTCTCCTGGGTCCAGGACCACCAGGTGCTGATCGCCTACCCCGACCTGGCCGCCACCCCCACCGTCAGCCTGGTCGCCCTGCTCGGCGTGCTGGTCGGCGCCGCCGCGGCCGTGCTCGCCCCGCCACCCGCCATCCCCGCGGGGGTGGTGGCATGACCGTCGCGGAGACGCCGGTGATCGAGCTGCGCGACGTCACCGTCGGCTACGAGGGCGATGCGGTGCTCAGCCGTGTCGACCTCGCCGTCGACGAGGGGGAGTTGGTGCTGCTGTGCGGGCCCACCGGCTCCGGGAAGTCGACCCTGCTCGGGGTGGTCACCGGCCTGGTGCCCCGCTTCAGCGGCGGCGAGCTGTCCGGCGACGTCCTGCTCGACGGGGTCTCGGTGCTGCACGCGCCACCGCGCGAGAGGGCCCACGCCGTGGGCTACGTCGGGCAGGACCCGGCCGCCGGCTTCGTGACCGACACCGTCGAGGAGGAGCTGGCCTACGGCATGGAACAGCTCGGCCTGGCGCCGGCCACCATGCGCCGCCGGGTCGAGGAGACCCTCGACCTGCTCGGCATCGCCGACCTGCGCGCCCGCGACCTTCGCACCCTCTCCGGCGGCCAGCAGCAACGGGTGGCCATCGGCTCGGTGCTGACCATGCACCCGCGGCTCCTGGTGCTCGACGAGCCCACCTCGGCCCTCGACCCCACCGCCGCGGAGGACGTGCTGGCCACCGTCGCCCGGTTGGTCAGCGACCTCGGGGTCAGCGTGCTGCTCGCCGAGCACCGCCTGGAGCGGGTGGTGCCGTTCGCCGACCGGCTGGCCCTGCTCACGCGTGACCACTCCGGCGCCGGCGGCCTGGTGGTCGGCGACCCGGCGCACCTGCTGGAGCGGGCCGCCCTGGCCCCACCGATCGTCGAGCTGGGCCGGGTGGCCGGCTGGTCCCCGCTCCCGCTGACCGTGCGCGGGGCCCGGCGCGCCGCACGCGCGCTGGACCTGGGCACCCCACCCGAGCCCACGCCGTACGCCGCGACGTCGGCCGACCTCGCCGCCGGGCTGCAGGCCCGCGGAGTCACCGTCGCGCACGGCCGCACCCCCGCGGTCCACGACCTCGACCTGACCCTGCCCGCCGGCCGGGTCACCGCGCTGATGGGCCGCAACGGAGCCGGGAAGTCCTCATTGCTGTGGGCGCTGCAGGGCTCGGGGCGTCGACGCTCCGGCCGCGTGAGCGTCACCGGTCAGGACCCCGCCGAGGCCACCGCGACCGAGCGGCGCAGCCTGGTCGGGCTGCTGCCCCAGACCGCGGCCGACCTGCTCTACCTGGAGACCGTCGACGCCGAGTGCTCCGCCGGTGGCGAGGGCACCAGGGCGCTGCTGGACCGCCTGGTGCCCGGCATCCCCGGCGAGCGCCACCCCCGCGACCTGTCCGAGGGTCAGCGGCTCGCGCTGGCCCTGGCGCTGGTGCTCGTCGCCCGGCCCTCGGTGCTGCTCCTCGACGAGCCGACCCGCGGCCTGGACTACCCCGCCAAGCGGGAGCTGGCGATGATCCTGGCCGACCTGGCCGCCGAGGGCCGGGCGGTGCTGGTGGTGACCCACGACGTGGAGTTCGTGGCCCAGTGCGCCGACGAGGTCGTCGTGATGGCCGAGGGCGAGGTCGTCTCGGCCGGCCCGGCCGGCTCGGTGCTGCCGGAGTCACCCGTCTTCGCCCCGCAGGTCACCAAGATCCTGGGCGCGCCGTGGCTGCGTGTCGACCAGGTCCGCCACGCCCTGGAGGCCACCCGATGAGCACGACCCACGCCGTACCCCTGTCGAAGCGGTCGGGTGCCGTGCTCGCCCTGGCCTCCCTGGGCGGGCTGATGATGCTGACCTGGCCGCTGCTGGTGCAGGTGGACCCGAACAGCCAGCGTCTCGACCCGCCGTTCCTGTTCCTGGCCCTGCTGCCGGTGGTGGTCGCCGTGGTGCTGGTGGAGGTGAGCGAGGGAGGTCTCGACTCCCGCGTCCTGGCCATCCTCGGGGTGCTCAGCGCCGTCGTGGCGGTGCTGCGCGGGCTGTCCGCCGGCAC
This sequence comes from Nocardioides sp., assembly GCA_026786275.1. Lineage (GTDB taxonomy): Bacteria > Actinomycetota > Actinomycetes > Propionibacteriales > Nocardioidaceae > Nocardioides. Next base: position 4,022 of record JAJAYJ010000178.1, read on the forward strand.
CGCGGGGGTCGAGCTGGTGTTCTTCCTGATCATCCTGGCCGGGCGGGTCTTCGGCCCGGGCTTCGGCTTCGTGCTGGGCTGCACCTCGCTGTTCGCCTCGGCCCTGATGACCGCCGGGGTGGGCCCGTGGCTGCCCTTCCAGATGCTGGTGTCGGCCTGGGTCGGCATGGGCGCCGGGCTGCTGCCGCGCCGGGCAACCGGCCGCTGGGAGATCGCCCTGCTGATCACGTACGGCGCGTTCGCGTCCTACGCCTTCGGGCTGCTGATGAACCTCTCCGGCTGGCCCTTCCTGCTCGGGGTGCAGGTGCCCGGCCACGAGGGCTCGCTGGCCTTCGTTCCCGGCGCGCCGCTGCTGGAGAACCTGCAGACCTTCGTGGTCTACACGCTGGTCACCTCGACCGGCAGCTTCGACACCGGCCGGGCGATCACCACCGGCGTGGCCATCGCCTTGCTCGGCCCCGCCGTGCTGACCACCCTGCGGCGAGCCTCGCGGCGGGCCACGGTCACCGGGACGGTGGTTGCCGCTCCAGCTCCTACGCCTCCGGTACCCGCGCCAGGTCGGCCAGCCACGCGGTAGCCGTGGCGTCGGAGGGCATCCGCCAGTCACCGCGCGGCGACATGGTGCCGCCCGCGCTCACCTTGGGCCCGTTGGGCAGCGCCGAGCGCTTGAACTGGCTGGCGAAGAAGCGGCGCAGGAAGACCTCGAGCCACCGACGTACGGCACCCAGGTCGTAGGACGTGCGCCGCTCCTCGGGGTAGCCCTGCGGCCACTGCCCGGTCGTCTCGTCGCGCCAGGCGTGCCAGGCCAGGAACGCGATCTTGCTGGGCCGCGCACCCTGGCGGATCACGTGGTGCAGCGTGAAGTCCTGCAGCGCGTAGGGGCCGACGGTGTCCTCGGTGGCCTGCGGCTTGGTGCCCTCCACGGTCGGGACCAGCTCGGGGGTGATCTCCTGGTCGAGGATCTGCTCGAGCAGGCCCTGGGCCGCGTCGTCGAACTGTCCGCTCTCCCCCACCCACCGGATCAGGTGCTGCACCAGGGTCTTGGGCACCCCCGCGTTCACGTTGTAGTGCGACATCTGGTCACCCACGCCGTAGGTGCACCAGCCCAGCGCCAGCTCGGAGAGGTCCCCGGTGCCGACCACGATGCCGCCGCGGTGGTTGGCCAGACGGAAGAGGTAGTCGTAGCGCAGCCCGGCCTGCACGTTCTCGAACGTCACGTCGTAGACCGGGTGCCCGTCGGCGAACGGGTGGTCCAGGTCGGCCAGCATCTGCCGGGCGGCCGCGGTGATGTCGAGCTCCTCGAAGGTGACGCCGAGCGCCTTCGAGAGCTGGGTGGCCAGCGTCCGGCTGGTCTCACCGGTCGCAAAGCCCGGCATCGTGAACGCGTGGATGTCGGTGCGCGGACGACCCAGACGGTCCATCGCCTTGGCCGCGACGATCAGCGCGTGCGTGGAGTCGAGGCCACCGCTGACCCCGATCACCGCCTTCGGGCTCGGCGACCGCGGCGTGGCGACGGCCTGGAGACGTCGCTCCAGGCCCGAGACCTGGATGTTGTAGGCCTCGTAGCAGTCCAGCGCGAGCCGCTGCGGGTCGTCGGGCACGAACGGGAACCGGTCCACCTTGCGGTGCAGCCCGATGTCACCGGTCGGTGCTCCGAGGGTGAAGGCCACGGTCCGGAACGCCGCGACCCGGTCGGCGTGGGTCCGCCGGTTGTCGTCATGACTGCCCTGACGCAACCGCTCCTGCCGCAACCGGTCCAGGTCGACGTCGGCCAGCGTGGTGCGCGGCCCGTCGGGGAACCGCTCGCCCTCGGCCAGCAGGTCACCCAGCTCGTAGACCATGGTCTGGCCGTCCCAGCTCAGGTCGGTCGTCGACTCACCCTGGCCCGCCGCCGCATAGACGTACGCCGCGTTGCACCGCGCGCTGGCGCTGCGGACCAGCAGGCGCCGGTCCTCGGCCCGCGCCACCGTGATCGGGCTGCCCGAGAGGTTGGCCAGCACCGTGGCGCCCGCGAGGGCCGCCTCGGCGCTGGGCGGCACGGGCACCCACATGTCCTCGCAGATCTCGACGTACAGCTCGAGGCCGGTGACGTCGGTGGCCGAGAACACCAGGTCCGGCCCGAAGGGCACCTCGACCCGCTGACCGCCGACGGGCAGCATGATGGTGGCCCCACGCCGGTCGTCACCGGGCGCGAAGTGCCGTTTCTCGTAGAACTCCCGATAGTTCGGCAGGTAGGACTTCGGGGCCACGCCGAGCACCTCGCCCCGGTGGATCACGACCGCGCAGTTCAGCACCCGGGTGCCGTGCACGAGCGGCGCGCCCACCACGAGCACGGGCAGCAGGTCGGTCGACGCGGCGACCACCTCGGCCACCGCTACGAGCACGGTGTCGAGCAGCGTGTCCTGCAGCAGCAGGTCCTCGATCGAGTAGCCGCTGAGACACAGCTCGGGGAAGACCGCGACCGCCACCCCGGCCTTGTGGCACTCGCGGGCCTGGGCGACGACCTGGCGCGCGTTGGCCGCGGGGTCGGCGATGGTGACCGGCATGGTGCACGCCGCGACGCGGGCGAACCCGTGGGCGTACGCGGAGTAGAAGTCCACGCGGGCAGTCTAGGGATGCGCGCCCGACGATGAGTCCGGACCGGGCACCAGGTCTGCACGGGCAAGGATCCGCCCGACCCGGAGGAGAACACGATGAGCGTCACCGGTTCCATCAGTCCCTGCCTGTGGTTCGACCACGACCTGGAGGAGGCCGCGTCCTTCTACACCGCGATCTTCCCGAACTCCTCGGTCGGTCACCTGGCCCGCTACACCGACGCCGGCCCCGGTCGGCCGGGCGAGGTGATGGCCGGCGAGTTCACACTCGACGGGCTCGTCTTCCGCGGCATCAACGGCGGCCCCGAGCACGCGACGTACACCGAGGCCGTCTCGTTCAGCGTCAGTTGCGCCGACCAGGCCGAGGTCGACCACTACTGGGACGCGCTGAGCCACGGCGGCGAGGAGTCGGTGTGCGGGTGGCTCAAGGACCGCTTCGGGCTGTCGTGGCAGGTCGTGCCCGCTCGGCTCTACGAGCTGGTCTCCGACCCCGACCCGGCCCGCGCCGCGGCCGCGACCCGGGCGATGCTCGGGATGCGCAAGATCGTGGTGGCCGATCTCGAGGCCGCGGTCGACGCGGCGTCGTCGGCGGGGACCCGGATCACCACCTAGCCTCACCCCATGGTGTCGTGGCAGCGGGTGACCCTCGCGATGTTCTCGGTCGGGTGGGGTGCCAACCAGTTCGCCCCCCTGCTCATCGCCTACCGCGACGAGCTCGACATGTCGACGCAGACCCGGGCGTTCCTGTTCGGGGTCTACGCCCTCGGGCTGATCCCGGCCCTGCTCCTCGGGGGTGCGGCCTCGGACCGTTGGGGCCGCCGGGCCCTGGTGCTGCCCGCCGTGCTGGCCTCGCCCCTGGCGACCGTCCTGCTCATCGTGCAGCACGAGTCCGTGCCCGGGCTCGCGGTCGCCCGACTGCTGGCCGGGGTCTGCTCCGGCGTGGTCTTCAGCGCCGCGAGCGCCTGGGTCAGCGAGCTCTCCGAGGGTGAGGCGCCCGGCACCGCCGCGCGCCGGGCCGCGGTCGCGCTGTCGGCCGGCTTCGGCGTCGGCCCCCTGGTGTCCGGTCTGGTCGCCGAGGTGGTGCCCGACCCGCTCACCCTCTCCTACGTGCCGCACGTGGTACTGGGCGCGCTCGCACTGGTCCTGCTGCTGCCCGTGCCCGGACCCCGTCCGGTGCACGCGGTGCGCCGCCCGCTGCTGCGCGTGCCCACGGTCACCCGGAGCCGGCGCTTCCTCCTGGTGGTGGCCCCCGTCGCACCCTGGGTGTTCGGCTCCGCCGCGATCTCGGTGGCCTTCCTGCCCGGCGAGATCACGGGTTCGTCGAGCGGTGAGCTGGCCTTCGCGGGCGTGCTCACCGGCGTCACCCTCGGCACCGGGGTCCTGGTGCAGCCGCTGGCGCGCCGACTCGACGACCGGCGCGGGCTGCTGGCCGGGCAGGTCGGACTGATCGCCGCCGCGGCCGCGATCGGGCTGGGGGTGCTCGCCCTGAGCGCCGACAGCCGGTGGCTGCTGATGCTGGCCGCCCCGGTGTTCGGGGCCGCCTACGGCTGCTGCCTGGTCTCCGGTCTGCGCGAGACCGAGCGGCTCTCGTTGCTTGACGAGCGCGGGGCCACGGTGGCGGTCTACTACGCGCTGACCTACCTGGGCTTCGCGGCGCCGTACGCGTTGGGTGCGCTCGCCGGTGGCGGCATCGGAGCCCGGGGCGCGATGCTCGCGGCCGGCGCTGCCGTGCTGGTCTGCCTGGTCGTGGTCACCCTGTCCGCGAGCGTGCGGCGCCCCGTCGACGTCTCCGGCAGCACCACGTGAGGCCACCGGGCACCCGTCCCGGCGACGCGACCGTGCTGGGCCTGGTACGCAGCGCCTGGGGGTGGGGCGTGAGCGCCGTCGAGCACCTGGGCGTGGGCTCCCGGGCCCAGCACTGGAAGGCCACCGCGGGCCTTCGCCCCGTGCTGTTCGTGACCCACGAGCCACTGCCGGTCGCCGGCGCCGAGGCGCTGGAGGACGCGTACGCCGCGGCCGCCGACCTGGCCTTCGCGCTCGACGTCGTGGTCTCCTCGGTGCCGTCGTCGGCCGGCACCTGGACGCTGCCGGTGGCCGGGGGTGCGCTCAGCGTGACGCCGTGGGTGGTGGGCGAGGCGCTGGGTTCGCCGGGCCCCCCGCTCGCCGACCGGGCCGACACGGAGGACACGGTGCGGATGCTGGCCCGGCTGCACGCCGCCCACCCACCTCGGCGGACCCCGCGCTGGGTGAGCGGGGTCGAGCCCGACCTGGGCGCCGCGCTGCGGGCCCGCGCGGCCCGCCCCTGGGACTCCGGACCGCTGGGCGCCCCCGCCCGCGCCGCCGTCGCCGCGCCCCGCGGGGCCGTCGCCCCCGGGCCCGCGGCCCCCCCGCGCCGGGGGCCCCCGGCCCCCGCCCGGCCGGGGGGGGGGGCCCCCCGGGGGCCGCCCCCCGGGGCCCGG
>JAJAYJ010000179.1 GCA_026786275.1 Nocardioides sp.
CAGCCGACGCACGGCGGCCGGCATCCCGGCGACCAGGGCGTCGGCCTCGGCGTGACCCAGGTCGCCGACCAGCACGGCGATGCTCTCGCCGAAGCGGTCGGCGTCGTCGGTGCCACCGGCGTCGCGGTGCTGCCCGGCGGCCAGGACGTGCATGGTCGGGCGGCCGCGGCGTACCTCCGAGCGGTCCATCACGTCGTCCTGCGCGAGGCCGACGGCGTGCAGCAGCTCCAGCGCGGCCGCGACCTGGACCATGGTCGACGGGTCGGCGCCCCGGGCCGAGCCGCCGGCGGCGACCCAGCCCCAGTGGCACATCACCGGCCGGAAGCGTTTGCCGCCGGACAGCACAAGCGAGGCCAGCAGCTCGGGCAGGTCGAGGCCACCGAGCACGGCGTCACCGGTGGCCGTGGCGGCGTCGTGCGCGTGCCACTCGTCGGCGAGCGCGACCAGCCGCGCCCCCAGGAGCTGCTCCACGGCGGCCAGGGTGTCGTGGGTCTGCGGCGCTCGATGGTGGGTCGACACGGACCGCGTGGCCAGGGTGGTCACCACCGATCACCGGGTCCTGGTGGATCGGTCGGGCTGGGCACCTTCATGGCTGCGACTCCTGGGACGACATCGCCTCCGAGAGTAGAGGTACCCCCCGCACTCGGGGTCACCCCTTCGTCGCGCGGAGCCGCCTGGTCGGTTGCCGGGGTCCGACATCATCGTCGGGTGAGCACTCCTGCGCGCCGAGCCCTCCTCCCGACCGCCCTGCTGGCCCTGGTCACGGTGCTGGTCGGGTGCAGCTCCGCGGACCCCGGGCCGGCATCCTCGCCTCCCGCGCCGAGCCCGACCGACATCACGAGCGCGGCGCCCACCCCCACCGACTCGCCGGCGCCCTCCACCGCACCCGACGCCGAGCCGACCGGACCGACCGAGCCGCCCGCGCCCGCCGAGCCGCAGGAGGCGTTGCCGCCGGTCGACAACCGGACGTCGCTGGCGACCCTGATGCGCGAGCGGCCCGACGGCGCTCGACCCCGGATCCTGCGCACCATCGAGACCACGGACGCCTTCATCCGGTACGCCGTGACCTACCGCAGCGGCGAGACCACCGTCTCCGGCGTGCTGCTGCGCCCGCGCGGGGACGGACCGTTCCCCGGCATCGTGCTCAACCACGGCTACATCGAGCCGTCGATCTACGTCACCGGCCAGGGCCTGGCCCGCGAGCAGGTGGCGCTGGCCACGGACGGGTTCGTGGTGCTGCACACCGACTACCGCGGCCATGCCGCCGGCGACCCCCCGGGTGGCGTGGAGCGGGAGTCCCGGCTGGGCTACACCCGCGACGCGGTCAACGCCGTCGACGCGCTGGAGAAGCTGCCCTACGTCGACCCCGACCGGATGGCGATGCTGGGCCGTTCGATGGGTGGTGGGATCACCATGGGGGCCTTGGTGGCCCAGCCGGGACTGGTGGATGCCGCCGTCATCTACGCCTCGGTCAGCTCCGACTTCCGCGACAACCTGCGGCAGTTCACCGAGCCCGGCCGGCCGGCCGCGGCCAACGACCTCTACCGGCGCTTCGGCACCCCCCAGGAGTCGCCCGGCTTCTACGACGCGCTCTCCACGCGCACCTACTTCGACCGGATCACCGAGCCGGTGCTCTCCCTGCACGGCAGCGTCGACGCCACGTGCCCCCCGCAGTGGGCCCGGGACACGCAGCGGGCGATGAAGCGGGCCGGGGTGGACAGCACGCTGCAGTTCTACGAGGGCGAGGACCACGCCTTCTACGACCGCTGGCAGGACTCGATGGACCGCAGCATCCGGTTCATCCGCCAGCAGTTCCGCGCAGCCTGAGACGGCCGCAGCAGCCGTGACCCACGTCACGCCCCGGCGTGTACCGTGATCCACGGACGCCGACGGACGGGGTGAGATGACACCGCACGACCTGCAGACCAGGCGGCTCGACGCCACGCGCGCCTGGAGCACCTTCGTGGAGCGCGGCGACCAGGCCGCACCGCTGGTCCGCCCCGAGATCCTGACCAGCTGGACCCGGTCCGGCGGGGCCGTGTCAGCCGACCTGAGCGAGGCGCCGCTGGCCGACGAGGGCGAGACGGCCTCGATCTGGCAGGGTTCGCCGCTGCAGTCGGCCGTGGAGTCCGTGGAGTCCGACCTGCGGCGTACCGCTGAGGACGGTGACCTGGTCATCGCCGTCACCGACGCCCAGACCCGGGTGCTGTGGACCTACGGCGGCCGGGTGATGCGGCGCAAGGCCGAGAGCGTCAACTTCGTGGCGGGCGGTCGCTGGGACGAGGCCTCGGTCGGCACCAACGCCCTCGACCTGGCCAACCGGACCGCCGAGGCGTCGATGGTGTTCAGCGCCGAGCACTACGCGTCGATCGTGCACAACTGGGTCTGCTGGGCCGCTCCGGTCCACGACCCGAAGACCGGCGTCAAGCTCGGCGTCATCGACCTCTCGACGACGTGGGACCGAACCCACCCGATCGGGCTCGCGACCGCGCGCGTGATGGCCCGCCTGATCGAGGGTGCGCTGCCGACGTCGCACCACCACCCCTCAGCCCTGCTCGAGGAGACCCTGGACCCCGGTCTGGTGATGACCCTGCTCGGCACGGCCGAGACCCGCTTCGACGGGCAGCGGCTGCTGCTGAACCGTCGTCAGACCGAGATCCTCGCGCTCCTCGCGCTGCACCCCGAGGGCCTCTCGCTCGACCAGCTGCACGCCATGGTCTACGGCGACCAGGCCGTCACGTTCTCCACGTTGAAGGCGGAGGTCTCCCACCTGCGCCACGCCCTGGGCGGCCAGCTGTCGTCTCGGCCCTACCGTCTGCAGATGCCGGTCGAGACCGACGTCGACCACGTGCTGATGCTGCTGCGCCGCGGCGACGTGGCAGGCGCCGTCGACGCCTACGGCGGGGACCTGCTGCCCGGCACCAACTCCCCGGCCCTCGGCGAGCTGGCCGAGTACGTCGCTGTCGCGCTGCGCGAGGCCCTGCTGGCCAACCCCGAGCCCGACGCCGTGGTCCGCTACAGCGAGCTCGCGCCGTACGACACCGAGGTGGTGGAGGTCTGCCTCGCGCACCTGGGCACCATCGGTGGTCGCCAGCACCCCGCCGTCCCGCTGCTCAAGGGTCGACTGGCCGCCGCCCGCACCTGACCAGGGCGTTCCTAGACTCGGGTGGTGACCCCCGTCCGCGTCAGCGAGCTCCACGTCGCGAAGGCGACCCGACTGCCGATGCGCTTCGTGGACCGGGTCGAGATCGAACAGGGCAAGGGCATCGTGGGAGACCGCTACCACGGCACCAGGCACCGGCACGTGAGCGTGCAGAGCCGGGCCACGCTCGACGAGGCGGCCGAGACGTAGGGTGCGCCGGTGCCCAGCGCCCTGACCCGGCGCAACATCACCCTCGAGCACGGCGTCGTTCCCGCGACCCCCGGCAGCCCGATCCGGATCGGTGGCGCGCTGCTACAGGTGGTGTGGGTCGCGGCCCCCTGCAAGCTGCTGGACGACACGATCGGTCGAGGTGCGCAGGCCGCGATGCGGCACCGGGGCGGATCGGTCTGCCGGGCGCTCGAGTCCGGCACCGTCGTCGTGGGCGACGAGGTCGACCTCGATCCGCCCGCGGCGGCCGTCGACCTCCGCTCATGCCGATGAGGGCAGCGCTGACACGCAAGGTCCGAGTGCTCGTATTCACACGTACCTGTCGGGCGTCGGCGTCGCACGCCCAGCGTGAGCGAAGCCGAGCGCACGCTGAATCCCGCCGATGGGTACGTTCGTGTACGCGCCGAGCCGTCCCCTTCTGCCGCGATGCGCGCGTGAGCCGTTAGTCCGTCCGTACCGCGGGCCACTGCGGGCGGCGCCGACCACCGGCCTCGTTCTTGACTTGAATGAGCAACGCAACTCGTGGGGGGGGGGTTCGCGTTGGGGCGGTCAGGGGGGCGCCCCCGTCTCTCGGGTCCGCGGGGCCCTCGCGGCGTGTTGTTGGCCGTGTGGAGGTGCGGTCGCGGGTGGGCCGGCTCGGGGTGGCCGACCGACACCTGGACCTCGCCCTGATCATCTGGTCGATGTCCGATGAGACGCTCAACCCGGGCTACGGCGCCGGGTGCGCCGCGGCCCTCGTCGAGCGCACTCCCGGCGCGGTCGACCCCGGGCGGCTCGCCTTCTACCGGTTGCTCGACGGGCTCCTCTCAACGCCCACCGGCCCTCCAACCTCCGGCCAACCGAGACGACCTACCGTCGAGGGAGACGCAGGTCACACGTGCGGCCACGCGCAGACGACATTGGAGCGGCCCATGACGAAGATCAACCTCACCGTTGACGGAGCGAAGGTCTCCGACGACGTGGAGCCCCGCATGTTGCTGGTGCAGTACCTCCGCGAGAAGCTCGGCAAGACCGGCACCGTCATCGGGTGCGACACCAGCAACTGTGGTGCGTGCACGGTCCACCTCAACGGCACCAGCGTGAAGTCGTGCAACATGCTCGCCGTCCAGGCCGAGGGCGCCGAGGTCACCACGATCGAGGGCCTGGCCCAGAACGGCACCCTGCACCCGGTGCAGGAGGCCTTCCGCGAGTGCCACGGCCTGCAGTGCGGGTTCTGCACCCCGGGGATGATCATGCAGAGTGTCGATCTGCTCAACGAGAACCCGAACCCCTCCGAGGAGGAGATCCGGCTCGGTCTCGAGGGCAACCTGTGTCGCTGCACCGGTTACCAGAACATCGTCAAGTCCGTCCAGCACGCCGCTGCCCACGGCGCCGGCGCTACCACGTCAGGAGCCCAGGCATGACCGCCACTACCGAGCGCCCGGCCGACTCCACCAAGGAGATCGGCAAGGACCGCCGTCGCAAGGAGGACCAGCGCCTCATCACCGGTCGCACCCGTTGGACCGACAACATCGTGCTGCCGGGCATGCTGCACGTCGCCATGGTGCGCAGCCCCTTCGCGCACGCCACCATCACCAACATCGACAAGAGCGTGGCCGAGGCGGCGACCAACGTGGTCACCGTGATCACCGGGGCCGACGTGGCCGAGGAGCAGGGTGGCCTGCCCAACGCCTGGCCGATCACCCCCGACCAGATCGCCCCGGTGCACTCGCCGATCGCCGTGGACCGGGTCGTCTTCGCCGGCGAGATCGTGGCCGTGATCGTGGCGCGCAGCGCCGCCGAGGCGCGTGACGCCGCCGAGCTCGTCGACGTCGACTACGACGTGCTGCCGGCCGCCCTCGACCTCAAGGAGGCCGCGGAGGACAAGGTCCTGGCCCACCCCGACCTCGGCACCAACAAGTCCGCGTACTGGACGTTCGACTCGGCCCAGGCCGGCACCGGCGGCAACGTCGAGGAGGCCATCACCAAGGCCCGCACCGACGGCATCGTGATCGAGCGCGAGTACCGGCAGCAGCGCCTGATCCCGGCGTTCATGGAGCCCCGCTCGACCGTCGTGGACCCCACCGGTGAGCAGATCACCATGTGGTCGGCCACCCAGATCCCGCACATCCTGAAGTTCCTGCTGGCCGCGGTGACCGGGGTGTCGGAGGCCAAGATCCGAGTGATCGCCCCCGACGTCGGCGGCGGTTTCGGTGGCAAGCTCCAGACCACGCCCGAAGAGTTCATCACCTTCCTGCTGGCCCGTCGCCTGGGCAAGCCGGTCAAGTACACCGAGACCCGCTCGGAGTCCCTGATGGCCGCTCACCACGGGCGCGACCAGTGGCAGAAGCTGACCCTGGCCGCCGACAAGGACGGCAAGGTCACCGGCCTCAAGGTCGACCTGCTGGCCGACATGGGCTCGCACATCTCACTCGTCGGTGGCGGCGTGCCGGTCCTCGGTGCGTTCATGTTCAACGCCATCTACAAGTTCCCGGCCTACCAGTTCAACTGCCAGACCGTGCTCACCAACAAGACCTGGACCGACGCCTACCGCGGCGCCGGCCGGCCCGAGGCGACGTTCGGCATCGAGCGGCTGATGGACGAGCTGGCCGCCGAGCTCGGGGTCGACCCGTTCGTGGTCCGCGAGAAGAACTGGATCACCGCCGAGGAGTTCCCCTTCACCACGGTGGCCGGCCTCGAGTACGACTCCGGCAACTACGAGGCCGCCACGGCTCGTGCCAAGGAGCTCTTCGGCTACGACGAGCTGCGCGCCGAGCAGATGGCGCGCCGGGCCTCGGGCGACCCCGTCCAGCTCGGCATCGGCGTCTCGACCTTCACCGAGATGTGCGGCCTGGCGCCCTCGCGGGTGCTCGGTTCCCTCGACTACGGCGCCGGCGGCTGGGAGCACGCGAGCGTGCGGATGCTGCCGACCGGCAAGGTCGAGGTGCTCACCGGTGTCTCCGGCCACGGCCAGGGCCACGAGACGGCGTTCAGCCAGATCGCCGCCGACCGGCTCGGGGTCGCGTTCGAGGACGTCGAGATCCTGCACGGCGACACGATGGTCTCCCACAAGGGACTCGACACCTACGGCTCGCGCTCGCTGGTCGTCGGTGGTGAGGCGATCGTCAAGGCCGCCGACAAGGTGATCGAGAAGGCCAAGCCGATCGCGGCCCACCTGCTCGAGGCCTCGGTGGACGACATCGAGTTCGAGGCCGGCCGCTTCTCGGTGCGGGGCACCGACCAGGGCCTCGCGATCGCCGAGATCGCCCTCGCGACCTTCGCCGCGCACAACCTTCCCGACGGCGTGGAGCCCTCCCTGGACTCCGACGCGACGTTCGACCCGGTGAACTTCAACTACCCCCACGGCACGCACCTGTGCGCCATGGAGGTCGACACCGAGACCGGACAGGTCACCATGCGCAAGTACGCCGCGTGCGACGACATCGGCAACATCATCAACCCGCTGATCGTCGAGGGACAGCTGCACGGCGGCCTGGTCCAGGGCATCGCGCAGGCCCTGTGGGAGGAAGCCGTCTACGACGATGCCGGCACCCTGGTCTCCGGCTCGTTCGTGGACTACCTGCTGCCCACCGCGGCCGACACGATCAACTTCGACCTGGACCACACCACGTCCCCGGCGACGACCAACACGCTGGGTACCAAGGGTGTCGGCGAGGCCGGCACGATCGCCTCGACGCCGGCCGTGGTCAACGCGATCGTCGACGCGGTCCGCCACCTCGGCATCAACGACATCCAGATGCCGTGCACCCCCGAGCGCGTCTGGAACGCGATTCAGGGCGTCCACAAGGGCGGCGCCACCGAGGCGGCCGCCATGCCTCACTTCGACCCGGCCGAGCCCGGCCAGGACAGCACGGAAGGATCCGCCCAGTGATTCCCGCAGCGTTCGACTACCTCGCACCCACCTCCGTCGAGGAGGCGGTGGCCGCTCTCACCCAGTTCGGTGACGACGCCAAGATCCTGGCCGGCGGGCAGAGCCTGCTCCCCGTGCTGCGGATGCGGCTCAACGCCCCCGAGGTCATCATCGACCTGGGTCGCATCGAGGCCCTGCGCGGAATCCGTGAGGACGGTGACGCCATCGTCATCGGCGCCATGACCCCGCACTCGGTGGTCGGCAAGGACCCGCTGGTCGCCGAGCACGCCGCCCTGATCTCCGAGGCGGTTGTGCACCTCGCCGACGTCCAGATCCGTCACCGCGGAACCTTCGGCGGCGCCCTCGCGCACGCCGACCCGGCGGGTGACCTCGGGGCCCCGGTGCTCGCGCTCGGTGCCGAGTTCGTCATCGCTGGACCGAGCGGCACCCGCTCGGTGCACGCCGACGACTTCTTCGTCGACCTCTTCGAGACCGCCATCGGCGAGGACGAGATCCTCACCGAGATCCGGGTGCCCAAGCACACGGGCTGGGGCGCGCACTACGCCAAGTTCGTGCGGGTCGCCCACCAGTGGCCGATCGTCGCGATCGCGGCGACGGTGCGCGTCGAGGGCGGCACCATCGCCGAGGCCCGGGTCGGCATGACCAACATGGGCTCCACCCCGCTGCGCGCCCGCTCGGTCGAGGAGGCCCTGACCGGTCAGCCCCCGACCGACGAGGCCGTGCGGGTGGCCGCCGCGATGGCGGCCGACGGCACCACGCCGCCGTCCGACCTCAACGGCGACTCCTCCTACCGCAAGCACCTCGCGACGGTCATGACCCGTCGCGCGGTGCTGGCAGCCGCGGGAGCCTGAGCCTTGGACCTCTCGCACCGCTTCACCGTCCCGACTGACGTCGAGGAGACGTGGGCGCACTTCCAGGACATCGCCGGCCTGGCCGAGTGCTTCCCGGGTGCCCAGTTGACCTCGGCCGACGGCGACAGCTTCGCCGGCACGGTCAAGGTCAAGCTCGGCCCGATCGCGATGGTCTACAACGGCTCCGGCACCTTCGTCGAGAAGGACGACTCGGGCCACCGGTTCGTGGTCGATGCCAAAGGCAAGGACAAGCGCGGGAACGGTACGGCGGGCGCCAAGGTGACGCTGTCCATGGGCAGCGGCACCGACGGTGGCACTGACGTGGAGGTGCTGACCGACCTCGCGGTGACCGGCAAGCCGGCGCAGTTCGGCCGGGGCGTCATGCAGGACGTCTCCGACAAGCTGCTCGGGCAGTTCGTGGACTGCCTCGAGCAACGGCTGGTCGGGGGCCCTGCGGTGGAGACGGTGAGCGAGGTCCCACCCGTCGTGGCCGCCGCCGCGGCGGAGTCGATCCAAGGCCCGGCCCCGGTCGCGGCCCCCACCCCGGCGCCCACCCTGTCGTCCGCACCACCGCCGAGGAGCCAGCAGGCCCCGAAGCAGGACGACGCCCTCGACCTGGGTGCGGCCGTCATCCCGATCCTGGCCAAGACCTACTGGAAGCCCGCCCTGGGCGGGCTCGGGGTGGTCGCCCTGATCATCTGGCTCATCAGCCGCAGGTCCTGAACCACCCAGCAGGAGCCAGCACGGACCCCAGCGCCGCGCGTCCCGGTCGAACGACCGACGTGCGGCGCTGTGGCGTCCCCACTGGCTTCACCCTAACCGCCGTGGGGGCCCAGGACGGGCCAGGACGGGCCAGGACGCACCCTGTCCGGCACCGACCAGGCCGAGGGCCGGCTCGCCCAGCAGCGCTGCCCCCGGATGCCCGGCGGACGGCCGCGGGCGATCGAGACCGCCGGAGACGGTCGACGTCGGTGCACCACACCCGTGGCCCGACCACGGTGGCTCCCAAAAGGAGGAAGCAGGGGTGAAGAGCAGGGTCCTACCGTCATGCCACCGGGGTCGGCGTGACCCTGCGACACCGCACCTCACGGGAACGGATCCCTCATGCCTGCTCTCCTGCTCGGCTCCCTCAGCACCCTCGCCGACACCTCCGAGCTGCAGCGCGAGGCTTTCAACGAGGCCTTCGAGACGCACGGGCTCGACTGGCGCTGGGAGCGCGACGACTACGTCGCCATGCTCGAGACCAACGGCGGCCAGGACCGGGTCACCGCGTACGCCGCGGCCCGGGGCGAGGCCGTTGACGCCGCCGCGATCCACCAGACCAAGTCGGCGCTGTTCCAGCAGCACCTGGCCGCCGGGGCCATCAGCGCGCGCCCCGGCGTCGTCGAGACCATCGCCGCGGCCCGCGACGGCGGCTTCAAGGTCGGGCTGGTCACCACCACCTCGCCCGAGAACGTCGCTGCGCTGACCGCAGCCCTCGCCGGCAGCGTCGACGTCGCCGCCTTCGACCTGGTGGTGGACTCCTCCCAGGTCGAGGCGTCCAAGCCGGACGCGGCGGCCTACCTCTTCGCCCTCGAGCGCCTCGGCGAGAACGCCACCGACTGCGTGGCGGTCGAGGACAACGTCGGCGGGGTGGCCTCCGCGACGTCGGCCGGGATCGCCTGCGTGGCCTTCCCCCACGCCAACACCGCCGGGCACGGCTTCGAGCAGGCCGCCGGCCGCGTCGACGAGCTCGACTTCGCCGAGCTGCGCGACCTGGCCAACGACCTCGACGCCTGATCACCACCCGTCCGCCCCAGCCGATTCGAACCACGGAGCCCCGATGAGTGCGACCCTCACTGCGACCGACACCGTCTTCCACGTGGAGGCACAGGAGAAGATCGACTACACGCTGGTCTACGCCGACGGCGTCTTCTCGCCCGACAACACCGAGCTGGCGGACAGCTACCGGGCCCACGGCCGGTGCCTGATGGTCGTTGACGAGGTTGTGCACAACCTGTACGCCGACCAGATCGACGCCTACTTCGCCCACCACGGCATCGACCTGACGGTGTTCCGGGTCAAGATCGGCGAGAAGGCCAAGACCCTGGAGACCGTCGAGGGGATCATCGACGCCTTCGCCGACTTCGGCCTGCTGCGCAAGGAGCCGGTGCTCGTCGTGGGTGGCGGGCTCACCACCGACGTGGCCGGGTTCGCGTGCGCGTCGTACAGGCGCAGCACAAACTACATCCGGATCCCGACCACCCTGATCGGCCTGATCGACGCCAGCGTGTCGATCAAGGTCGGCGTCAACCACGGTCGTTACAAGAACCGGCTCGGCGCCTACCACGCCTCGCAGAAGGTCATCCTCGACTTCTCGCTGCTGAAGACCCTGCCCGAGGACCAGGTCCGCAACGGCATGGCCGAGATCATCAAGATCGCGGTGGTGGCCAACGCCGGCATCTTCGACCTGATGGAGAAGTACGGCGAGGACCTGCTTCGGACCCGCTTCGGCCACCTCGACGGCGGGAACGACGCCGAGGCCCTGCTCGAGGTGTCCCACACCATCACCTACGACGCCATCAAGACGATGCTCGAGCTCGAGGTGCCCAACCTGCACGAGCTCGACCTGGACCGGGTGATCGCCTACGGGCACACCTGGAGCCCGACCCTCGAGCTGGCCCCGGAGACGCCGTACTTCCACGGCCACGCGATCAACGTCGACATGGCCTTCTCGGCCACCATCGCCCGCGAGCGCGGCTACATCTCCGCCGGGGACCACGACCGGATCCTGGGCCTGATGAGCAGCATCGGGCTCACCCTCGACAGCCCGCACCTGACCCCGGAGCTGATCCGCTCGGCCACGGAGTCGATCGTGCAGACCCGTGACGGGCTGCTCCGGGCCGCGCTGCCGCAGCCGATCGGGACCTGCGCCTTCGCCAGCGACCTCGACGCCCACGAGCTGGACCGGATGTTGGCCGTGCACAAGGAGCTGTGCCGCTCCTACCCGCGCGGCGGCGACGGCGAGGACATGTTCACCTCCGACGGCGCCGCCCACCGCACAGTCGACGTCGAGGGGTGAGCGCACCGACCGCGCCGCGCCCCGTGACGCCGCTGGCCATCCTGGCTGCGTCGTTGGCCCGGCTCGAGGAGGAGGTCACCTCTGGCGACGCCGTCGACGGGGTCGTGCTGGCCCAGCTGAGGCGGGCCCGCGAGCTGGCCTGCGGCCTCGACCCGTACGTGGTGGCCTGCACCACGCCCGCGTCCCCGGCCCTGGCCGCGCTGGCCCGGCGTACCGATGAGGAGGACTGGGGCAGCGGGCCGGCTGGTGGGGGAGTCCTGGAGCGCGAGATGCTCTCGGGTCACCTGGAGGGGCAGACCCTGAAGATGCTGGTCCGGGCGACCCGCGCCACCCGGGTGCTGGAGATCGGCATGTTCACCGGCTACTCGGCCCTCGCGATGGCCGAGGGCGTGGGTGAGCACGGCGTCGTCGTCGCCCTCGAGGTCGACGAGCACGCCGCGCAGCTGGCCCAGGAGTGCTTCGCGGACTCGCCCGTGGGTGACCGGATCTCGGTCCGCCTGGGCCCGGCCCTGGCCACGCTCGAGGCGCTGGCGGCCGAGGGTGAGGTCTTCGACTTCGTCTTCGTCGACGCCGACAAGCCCGGGTACGTCGACTACTTCCGCACGCTGCTCGACCGCGGCCTGCTGGCGCCGGGGGCCCTGGTCTGCGTCGACAACACCCTGTTGCAGGGTGAGCCGTACCTCGCCGAGGGCCGAAGCGCGAACGGTCGGGCGGTCGCCGCGTTCAACCAGGCCGTGGCCGACGACCCGCGGGTGGAGCAGGTCGTGCTGCCGTTGCGCGACGGCCTGACCCTCATCCAGCAGGTCGAGGCGTGAGGACGGCCCGGTCACTGGGTGTCCTGGGACTCCTGGCGCTGGTGGCGCCGGTGAACCTGGCCGTGACCGGGCTGGTCCTGGCCAGGCGCTCGGTGGCGGCGCCGACCCGGAAGCGGGCGGCCGATCCGCTCACCGTCCTGGTCAGCGGGGGCAAGATGACCAAGGCGCTGCAGCTGTGCCGCTCCTTCCACGACGCCGGGCATCGGGTGGTGCTGGTGGAGTCCGGCAAGTACCGCTGGACCGGCCACCGGTTCTCCCGGGCCGTCGACCGCTTCCACGTCGTGCCCGACGTGCGGGCCGACGACTACGCGCAGGCACTGCTCGCCATCGTCGAGGCCGAAGGCGTCGACGTCTACGTGCCCGTGTGCAGCCCCGCCGCGAGCCTGCACGACGCCCGCGCCAAGGCGGTGCTGTCGCCGTACTGCGACGTCTTCCACCTGGAGCCCGAGCAGGTCGAGATGCTGGACGACAAGTTCGCGTTCGCCCGGGCCGCGGCCGCACTGGGCCTGTCGGTGCCGGACACGCACCACATCACCGACGCCCGTCAGGTGCTCGACTTCGACTTCACGCGCAGCCGGCGGCCCTACATCCTCAAGAGCATCGCCTACGACCCGGTGCACCGCCTCGACCTGACCCGGCTGCCGCTCGACCGGGCCGGGGACATGGAGGCGTTCGTGAGGTCCCGCCCGATCTCGCCGGACAATCCCTGGATCCTGCAGGAGTTCGTCGCCGGGCAGGAGTACTGCACGCACTCCACGGTGCGGGAGGGTCGCCTGCGGGTCTACGTGTGCTGCGAGTCCTCGGCCTTCCAGATCAACTACGAGATGGTCGACAAGCCGCAGATCAGGGCCTGGGTGCAGCGGTTCGTGTCCGCCGAGGGCCTCACCGGTCAGGTGTCCTTCGACTTCATCGAGGCCGACGACGACGGGCAGGTCTACGCGATCGAGTGCAACCCGCGCACGCACTCCGCGATCACCATGCTCTACGACCACCCGGGCGTGGCGGACGCCTATCTCGCGGGCGGTGACGCGGACCGGGTCGGGGTGGTGGTGCCGACCGCGGCGAGCCGTCCGACGTACTGGATCTACCACGAGGTGTGGCGGCTGCTGAGGGGTCCCTCACGCGTCGCGCGGCTGCGAACGATCCTGGCCGGGAAGGACGCCATCTTCGACCGCTCCGACCCGCTGCCGTTCCTGATGACCCACCACGTGGCCATCCCGTGGCTGCTGCTGCAGAAGTTGAGGGCCCACGGCGACTGGATCCGGGTCGACTTCAACATCGGCAAGCTGGTCGAGCCGGCGGGCGACTAGCGATGACGCTTCGCATCCTGCACCTGGTCGGCTCCGCGGTCAGCGACTTCCACGCCGACCTGTCCCGGCTCTACGCGGGTGGTTGCCTGCAGGCCACCGCCGACCCCGCGTCGTACGACGTGCACGTGGCCTACGTGACGCCCGACGGCCAGTGGAGGTTCCCCGCGGACCTCGGGCCGGTGGCCATCGAGGCGGCCGAGCCGGTGCCGTTGGCGCGGGCCGTGGAGCGGATCGTCTCCTGGGGAATCGACGTGGTGGTGCCCCAGATGTTCTGCCTGCCGGGGATGACCACCTACCGCGCGCTCTTCGACCTGCTCGACATCCCCTACGTCGGGAACACCCCCGACGTGATGGCGCTGACCGCCGACAAGGCGAGGGCCAAGGCGGTGGTCGCCGCCGCCGGGGTCCGCGTGCCGCCCGGGGAGGTGCTGCGTCCCGGCGAGCAGCCCAGCCTCGAGCCACCGGTGGTCGTGAAGCCGACCGACGCCGACAACTCGGCCGGTGTGGTCCTGGTCCGGGACCGGGCCGACTACCCCGTCGCGCTCACGACTGCCCGCGAGCACGGCCGGGACGTGCTGGTTGAGACCTACGTCGAGCTGGGCCGCGAGGTCCGCTGCGGCGTGCTGGTGCAGGACGGTGAGCTGGTCTGCCTGCCCCTGGAGGAGTACGCCGTCAGCACCGCCGACAAGCCGGTCCGGACCTATGAGGACAAGCTGCGGCGCGGCGAGGACGGTGAGCTCACCCTGGTGGCGAAGGAGTCGACCAGGGCCTGGATCCTCGACGTCGACGACCCGCTCACCGAGCGGGTCTGGGCCGCCGCCCGACGCTGCCACGTCGCGCTGGGCTGTCGCCACTACAGCCTGTTCGACTTCCGGATCGACCCCGACGGCGAGCCGTGGTTCCTGGAGGCAGGCCTCTACTGCTCGTTCTCTCCCCAGAGCGTGGTCGCGGTGATGGCCGCGGCCGCCGGGCTGCCGTTGCGGACGCTGTTCGGTCGTGTCCTGCAGGAGAGCCGCCGATGACCACCCCACCCCAGGAGAGCCAGATGAAGCACGAGCTGTTGCACCCCCTCGGCGTGCGGGTCACCGACGCACCGCTGGCCGAGATCGGCCCGGAGCAGGTCCGTGAGCTCAAGGACCTGCTGGGTCGACACGGCGTCGTCGTCCTGCCCGGGCAGGAGGTCGACGACGACACGTTCCTCGGCTTCCTGCAGCAGTTCGGGGAGCTGACCTTCTCCACCGGCGAGACGCCGGTGCCGGGCCATGAAGACCTCAACCTGATCAGCAACGTGGGCCGCACCACGCCGCCGCGCAGCACCTTCCACGTGGACACGACCTACGTCCGCACTCCGCCGGCCTACACGGCACTCCGTGCGGTCCAGATCCCGGAGAAGGGCGGCGAGACCCTCTTCACCGACCAGTACGCCGCCTTCGAGACCCTGCCCGCTGACGTCCGCGAGCGGCTGGAGGGCCGGTCGATCACCCACGTGGTGACCGGTCTCGAGCTGAGCGAGGAGGACGAGACCTCGGCCGAGCACCCGGTCTTCCGGCCGCACCCGACCACCGGCCGACCGGTGCTCTACCTGAGCACCGCTGCCCGGTGTGCCGCGCTCAGCGGGATGGCGCCGGACGAGGCTGCCGAGACCGTGGCGCTCCTGCTCGAGCACTCGACCCGAGAGGACAACACGCTGCGGCACGCCTGGTCGCCCGGTGACGTCGTGATGTGGGACAACGGCTGCGTGATGCACCGGGCCGACCACGCCGACGTGATCGGTGACCGGGTGATGCATCGCGGCATGGTCGCGACCTATTGACCGGCTTGCTCAGAACACGTTGACCGGGCGGAACTGCACCGACATCCGTGGGCCCGCGCCGGCCACCTTGGGCACGGCGTGCTCCCAGGTGCGCTGGCAGGAGCCACCCATCACGACCAGGTCGCCGTGGCCCATCTCGATCGCGATCGAGTCGCCGCCGGCCCGCGGCCTCAGCGCCAGCCTGCGAGGGTCACCGACCGAGACGATCGCGACCATCGTGTCCTGCGTGCTGCCCCGGCCGATGGTGTCGCCGTGCCAGGCCACGCTGTCGCGGCCGTCGCGGTAGTAGCAGCACCCCGCGGTCCGGAACGGCTCGCCCAGCTCGGCCCGGTAGTGCGCGGTCAGGGTCTCGCGGGCCTGCGCCAACGTGGGGTGGGGCAGCGGTTCACCGATCATGTAGGTGTAGGTCAGCCGGGGCACGTCGACCACCCGGTCGTACATCTGGCGCCGCTCCGAGCGCCACGGCACGTCGGCAGCCAGGGTGGCGAACACGTCGTCG
Source organism: Nocardioides sp. (assembly GCA_026786275.1). GTDB lineage: Bacteria > Actinomycetota > Actinomycetes > Propionibacteriales > Nocardioidaceae > Nocardioides. The sequence continues at coordinate 15,591 of JAJAYJ010000179.1, forward strand.
GGCTGCGGCAGCCAGGCCCGCACCACGTCGACCCACGCTCCCGAGGTCAGCTCACGACGTTCCAGGGAGCCGAAGTCCAGGGTGGGGGCGTCGGTGTCGACGAACAGCGTGCTCTGGAAGTCCATGCCCGCAGCCTACGTGGAATCGAACAGATGTTCGAGACCTGCCGCGCCGATGCTCAGGCCTGGTGGAGCAGGGCCCGGGTCAGGGTGTCCACGGTCTCGTCGGCCAGCGCGTCGAGCTTGCGACCAATCACCAGGGGGGCGATCAACCGGATCAGCAGCGAGAACTCGAAGTCGGCCCGGTAGTGGATCCGGGTCGCGTCGTCGCTGACCCGGGTGAACCGCAGCCAGTCGGTCGCGGTCGCGGAGGCGTTGGTGCCACGGAACTTCAGTTCGGTGGGCCGCTGGTGCACGGTCGTCTCGTAGGTCAGCTCCACCCGGCGGCCCCTGAACTGCGAGGTGTTGCGGTAGGACGTGCCCACGCCACCGTCGCCCGCGGTGCGGACCGTCTCGACGGTGCCGGGGTCCCAGTCCTCGGTGTGGCTGAAGTCGGAGAGGTAGTCGAAGACGGTCTCGACGGGACGGGCCACGGTGAAGGTGCGCTCGACGTGCATGCCTCGATGCTACGCATCGCGCGTGAAGCTGACCGACCGCCGGTGGGTCGGCGCCCGCTGTCCACCGACCTCGGCTGATCCCGGGACGGCGGGGGTCGGGGCGACTTAGTCTGACCCGCATGGACGAGGTGCTGGTCTCTGACGGACGTGCTCTCAAGCACGTCCAGGTGCGGGAGTACGTGCGGTCCCTGGTGACCGGCAACGCCCCCGGCTCGTCCGCGCCCTCCGAACGTGAGCTGGTGCACCGCTTCGGGGTGGCCCGGATGACCGTGCGGCAGGCGATGGACGCGCTGGTGGTCGAGGGTCTGCTGGAGCGGATCCCCGGTCGCGGCACCTTCGTGGCCCGCCCCCGCCGGATGCCCTCGCCGATCTCCGGCTTCAACGAGGAGATGGCCCGTCGCGGCCTGCTGGCCGACTCCCAGACCCTGCTCGTGCGCGTCGAGCAGGCGGGACCCGGGGTGGCCCGGGCCCTCAGCCTGCTCGAGGGCGACTCGGTGATCCACTGGCGCCGGCTGCGTCGTGCCGACGCCTCACCCATGTGCCTGGAGGACGCCTACCTCAACGAGGTGCTGCTCCCCGGCTTTCTGCTGGGCGGCATGCCCACCAGCCTGTACGACGACCTCGACGCCCGCGGGCTGCGTCCGACGTGGGCCGAGGACTCGGTCAGCGCCGACGTCGCGGGCGAGGAGGAGGCCGGTCTGCTCGAGGTCGCGGTCGGCGCTGCGGTGCTGCGCCACAGCCGGCGTGCCGTGTGCGGCTCCCAGGTGGTCGAGGTGTCCCGCTCGGTCTACCGCGCGGACCGCTTCACCCTGTGGGTCCAGCTCGGCGAGGACGCCTAGCTCACCTCTGCGTGGTCGGTGGCCGGCTGGCCCGCCGTGAGGGCCACGACCTAGCCCGACCGGCCCCAACGGGCCAGGTCTCCCAGCGGGGCGACCACGTCACCGGACTCCTCGCACACCCACACCGGGTCAGGTCCGCCCAGGTCGGGCTGGATGTAGAGCGAGTGCGCTGGTCCGGGGCAGTGCAGGCACACCGGCCATCGACCGAAGTCCTCGAAGAGGGCGTCCTGCACGTCCTGGGCGACCAGCCCGGCGACGTACACCACGCCCTGCGGCCACTGTCGGGCCCACCACTCGCGCGACGACACGGAGTCCTCGAGGGCCGAGACCGCGGTCACGGTCGCGGTGTCGCGGGCCGACAGGTCGGCCAGTACCCGAGCCCTGGCGTCGATGAGAACGTTGTCCACAGGCCCCATTGTGCGCGGGTTTCCAAGCCCGGGCCACGAGGCAGGTCTTCCGGACCGGACCCCACGCAGGGGTCCGCACGACACGGGAGGCAACCAGATGCACACCACGACGCAGATCGAGGTCACCGACTGGGAGGAGCTGCGGCGTCTGCCGGGGGCCATGCAGACGCTCTGCGGCCAAGCCGAGGAGATGGTGCGGCACGCCCGGGCCTGGGTCTGCAGCACCGAGGGCTTCGAGCCGAGTCCGATGTGCGTGCTGCGACCGCTGGTGCCCGTGATGCACCAGCTGGAGGACGTGTTCACGCGTCTGGGCGACGAGCTGTCCCAGGAGTGGGCCCGGCTGCAGCTCGGGGTCGAGCAGGCCCGGGCCGAGCTCGAGGCCGCCGACGCGGCCGTGACGCGGGGGCTGGGCCCGGGCATCGGCGCGCTGCGATGACGATCCCGCTGCTCGCACCCGTGCTCCTCGACCGGCCGCCACGGGGGCACGGCGTGGTCGTGCACGACGCGACGTTCCAGGCTTGGGACCGGTCCTTCTCGTTCATGCGCGACGTGGTCAACCTCGGTGTGGACGCCCTCAACCAGGCCGGGGCCAGCCTGCGCCACCTGCCGCACGGCAGTCTCGAGGAGCTCCTGGTGCTCCCGCTGTGCGGTGACTACGGCGCGATCCGGCAGAACGCCCGGGCCTGCCGGGACGTGTCGTCGGCGTGGTCCGGCTGGTCGCGCCAGGTGGCCCTGCTGGGGGCCGGGGTCGCCGTCGCCTGGCACGGTGCCTCCTCGACGGCGTACGTCGCGCGGATCGAGGCCGTGGCGGCCGGCGCCGCCGCGACGGCGGTGGTGCTGGAGCGCGGCGCCCGGGTGCTCACCTCGATCGCCACCGCGGCCGAGCGCTTCGGGGTCCGAGTGGAGCGCCTGGTCGTCGACCTGGGCCGCACCCTGTCGCGGGTCGTGCGCCGGCTGCTGACCCGGATCGGGGGCCCCGGCGGGTGGGCGCTCTTCGCGGCCGAGCTGCTGACCCAGGGCCTGTCCGCGGTGAGCGACCTCGTCGACGACGTCCGGCGGGTGGTGCGTCTGGTCGACGACCTGCTGGAGCTCAAGGAACAGATCGTGGACTGGGCCCACGACCAGCGTGACGCCCTCGACTTCCTGCTCGACCTGCGGCTCGGTCACCGGTGAGGCGGCCCTAGGCTCGGGGGGGTGACCGTGCTGATCGACCCGCCGAACGCCGCGGGCCACGGCCGGCTGTGGTCGCACCTGACCTCCGACGCCTCGTTCGAGGAGCTGCACGCCTTCGCCGCGTCCCTGGGCATCCCACCGCGCGGCTTCGACCGCGACCACTACGACGTGCCCGCGCAGCGCTACGACGCCGTGGTCGCCGCGGGGGCGGTGCCGGTCAGCAGCCGCGAGCTGGTCCGGCGACTGGTCACCTCGGGCCTGCGTCGCCGCAAGAACCTCTGACGCCGCCGGACAGCTGGGCCAGCTCGCGCTTCAGGTTGGCGCGAGCGGTGCCCTCCCACTGCCCGCGGGCCCAGCGCATGTGGAACAGGTGCGGCTTGTCGGCCAGACCCTGCAGGACCTGGGCCCGGCCGGCGGCGAAGACGTCGTCGGCCAGGTGGGCGTACTCCCGCCGGACCGCCGCGACGTACTCGGCGTACCTCTCGGGGCCGGCCGCGAGGATCGCCAGGTCGGCGTCCGAGAGCGCGCAGCCGCCCGCGTCCTCGTCGAGCGGCTGGTGCGTCTCGGTCAGCCGGACCAGCCGGGCCACCTCGGCCACCACCTCGGCGGACAGCATGCCGGCCAGGGCTCGTTCGGCCCAGACGGCCGAGCGGTCCTCGGCGTCGCGCTCACCGTCGTACACGCCGTCGTGGAACCACGCCGCCAGCAGCACGGTGGTGCGGTCGTAGCCGGTGCCGTGCGCGGCCAGCTCGTCGAGCCGGTCCAGCACCTCACCCAGGTGCCGGGTGTCGTGGTAGCTGCGCGCCGGGTCGGCGTAGGCGGCGAGCAACGCGTCGCGCACGTCGTGGGCCTCGGGCAGCGGCCAGCGCTCGGCCAGGGGCTCGGTCAGGGGCATCGCGCTCCATCCAAGCACCCGCCTCGGCGCCCGGCCACGGGTGCGGCTCAGCTCAGCCGACCTCGTCGACCGGCGGCGTCAGCGCCCACCGGATGGTGCCCGGCGCGAGCGCACCCAGGGCACGGACCACGGGGCGCTCGGAGACCGGAAGCCACGGCAGCCGCAGCGGTCGCCGGGTCCAGCCCGGCATCAGGGCGACGCCGGCGGCCACCAGCACGCCGTACGGCGCACGGGCCACGAGGGGCAGCGGCGGCCGGAAGAGCAGGTAGGACACGGCCTCGCGGGCCTCGGGGGTGCCGTGCAGCTCGGGCCGGAAGTCGGCCAGCGCCTGCACCAGCTCGGCCTCGTCCATCGGAGGGTCGAGCACCCCGAGCTTGCGGGCGACCACGGAGGTCTCGGCGACGTACCGGTCGCGCTGGTCCTGGTCCAGGGTGCCCTTGCCGTAGACGGTGTAGGCACGCAGGAAGCTGTCGACCTCGGCCACGTGAACCCACTTCAGCAGGTGCGGGTCGGAGGCGGCGTACGGCGTGCCGTCGGGCATCGTGCCCGTCACCCTCTCGTGGATGCTGCGCACCATGGTGACGGCGGCCTCGGCGTCCGTGGCCGTGCCGAACGTGGTGACGGCCAGGAAGTGGCTGGTGCGGTTGAGCCGGCCCCACATGTCACCGCGGTAGCCGGAGTGCTCGCTGACGGCGCGCATCGCCGCCGGGTGCAGGGTCTGCAGCAGCAACGCGCGGAAGCCGCCGATGAACATGGAGGCGTCGCTGTGGACCTGGACGATCACGCTGTCGGGCTCGAACCAGCGCGGGCCGGGGCGGCTGTGGATCCGATCACGGTGCTTGTCACCGTCGGGCCCGGCCACCCGCAGGAAGAGGGCCTGGCCGAGCCTCTGCCGGGCGGTGGTCAACATCAGGCCAGCCTACGGGTGGGGGAATCACCCCGATGGGCCGCGCGGGGGCAGGCCCCACGCACCGATCACGCGTGCCAGGCCCGCAGCCAGATGGTCTGCTCCGAGGCGGCCAGGGCGGCCACCGCGTCGGCGGGCAGCGCGTCGGCCACGTCGGTGACGACGTAGCCCTGCTCGCCGCGGGTGGCGAGGTACTGGCCCGAGACATTGGCGCCCTGCTCGGCCAGGACCTGGTTGACCCCGGCCAGCACGCCGGGCACGTTGATGTGCAGGTAGCCGATCCGCGAGCCGGTGACCAGCTCGGGCGCCTGCACAGCGGGCAGGTTGACCGACAGCTCGGTGCGGCCCTGGTGGGCGAAGCCGGCCAACTTGCCGGCCACGAACCAGCCGATCTCCTCCTGCGCCTCCTGGGTGGACCCGCCGACGTGCGGGGTGAGGATGACGTTGTCGAGGCCGCGCAGGACGGACTCGAACTCGTCGCCCTGCCGCTTGGGCTCCACCGGGAAGACGTCGAGAGCGGCACCGGCGATGTGGCCCGACAGGACGTGCTCGCGCAGGGCGACGTCGTCGACGACCATGCCGCGCGCGGCATTGATGAAGAGGGAACGCGGCTTCATGGCGCGGAACTGCGCGTGACCGAAGAAGCCGGCGTTGCCGGGCCGGCCGTCGACGTGCAGGCTGACCACGTCGGCCTCGGCGAGCAGGGCCTCGAGGGTCTTCATCCGGCGGGCGTTGCCGTGGGCCAGCCGGTCGGCGGTGTCGAAGAAGATCACCCGCAGGCCCAGCGCCTCGGCGACGTTCGAGAGCTGGGTGCCGATGTTGCCGTAGCCCACGATGCCGATGGTGCGGCCCCGGACCTCGTGGCTGCCGTTGGCCGACTTGTCCCACACCCCGGTGTGCATCTTGGCCGTCTTCTCCGTCAGCCGACGGGCGAGCGCGATGATCTCGCAGATCACGAGCTCGACGACCGATCGGGTGTTGGAGTACGGCGCGTTGAAGACCGCGACCCCGCGCTCGGCCGCGGACACCAGGTCGACCTGGTTGGTGCCGATGCAGAAACAGCCGATCGCGACCAGCTCGTCACCGGCGTCAAGGACCCGCGAGGTGATCGTGGTGTTGGAACGGATGCCCAGCAGGCCCACACCGGGCATCCGGGCCACCAGCTCGTCCTCGCTGAGCGAGGAGGGGAGCAGCTCCACCTCGAAACCGCGCTGCTGCAGGGTCTCGACGGCGAGCGGGTGGATGTTCTCGAGCAACAGGGCCTTCACCCGCCCAGCGTAGGAGCGCTCCGCCGCGAAACCCGATTCGCGACGGCGCGTGGACCGCTGCGCCTGATGGCGTGCACGGGCCGCCTCAGGCGGGCAGGTCCTCCGCGTCCACGATCCGGTAGGCGTAGCCCTGCTCGGCCAGGAAGCGCTGCCGGTTCTGGGCGAACTCGGCGTCCACGGTGTCGCGCGAGACGATCGTGTAGAAGTGTGCGGACTTGCCGTCGGACTTCGGTCGCAGCAGGCGACCGAGCCGCTGCGCCTCCTCCTGGCGGGAACCGAACGAGCCGGAGACCTGGATCGCGATCTCGGCGGAGGGCAGGTCGATGGAGAAGTTGGCGACCTTGCTCACCACCAGCAGCCCGACCTCGCCGGTGCGGAACGCCTCGAACAACCGCTGGCGCTCCTTGACCGGGGTCTCGCCCTTGATGACCGGGGCGTCGAGGGCGGCCGCGAGCTCGTCGAGCTGCTCGAGGTACTGACCGATCACCAGGGTCGGCTGGCCCGGGTGCTGGGCGACGAGGTCGCGCACCACCTGGACCTTGTGGTGCGTGCAGGCGGCCAGCCGGTACCGCTCGTCGGGCTCGGCGGTGGCGTAAAGCAGGCGCTCGGCGCTCGGCAGCGTGACCCGCACCTCGACGCAGTCGGCCGGCGCGATCCAGCCCTGGGCCTCGATGTCCTTCCAGGGCGCGTCGTAGCGCTTCGGGCCGATCAGGGAGAACACGTCACCCTCGCGACCGTCCTCGCGGATCAGCGTCGCGGTCAGCCCGATCCGGCGGCGGGCCTGCAGGTCGGCGGTCATCCGGAAGATCGGGGCCGGCAGCAGGTGCACCTCGTCGTAGACGATCAGGCCCCAGTCCTTGGCGTCCAGCAGCTCCAGGTGCGGGTACACGCCCTTGCGGCGCAGCGTCAGCACCTGGTACGTCGCGATGGTGACGGGCTTGACCTCCTTCATCGCGCCGGAGTACTCGCCGATCTCGTCCTCGCTCAGCGACGTGCGTCGGATCAGCTCGTCCTTCCACTGCCGGGCCGAGACCGTGTTGGTGACCAGGATCAGGGTGGTGGCCTTGGCGTGCGCCATCGCGGCCGCGCCGACCAACGTCTTGCCGGCGCCACACGGCAGGACCACGACCCCGGACCCGCCGTGCCAGAACGACTCCGCGGCCTGGCGCTGGTAGTCGCGCAGGTGCCACTCGGTCTCGTCGAGCTCGATGGGGTGGGACTCGCCGTCGACGTAGCCCGCGAAGTCCTCGGCCGGCCACCCGAGCTTGAGCAGGGCCTGCTTCAGGTTGCCGCGCTCGGAGCCGTGCACGACCACGGTGTCCTCGTCGAGGCGGGCGCCGAGCATGCCCGCGATCTTCTTGGCCCGCAGCACCTCCTCGAGCACCGGCCGGTCGGTGCTGGCCAGGGTCAGGCCGTGCACGGGGTGCTTCTCGAGCCGCAGCCGGCCGTAGCGCGCCATCGTCTCGGCCACGTCGACGAGCAGCGAGTGCGGCACGGCGTACCGGCTGAACTCCAGCAGCGTGTCGACCACCTGCTCCGCGTCGTGGCCGGCGGCCCGCGCGTTCCACAGACCCAGCGGCGTGAGCCGGTAGGTGTGGATGTGCTCCGGGCTGCGTTCGAGCTCGGCGAAGGGAGCGATCGCCTTGCGGCAGTCGCTCGCTCGTTCGTGGTCGATCTCGAGGAGCAGGGTCTTGTCCGACTGGACGATGAGCGGGCCGTCATTCACCTGCGAAGTCTACGGACCGGGCGGCGGCCCGGGTGTGCGGGCGGCGGCCGCCGGGGTCCTCGGGTCCTCAGGCCGACGTACCGGCCCGCGGGCGGGCGCGGTACGCCGCCACGTTGGCCCGTGAGGAGCACCGCTCGGAGCAGTAGCGGCGCGACCGGTTGGGCGAGGTGTCGACGTACACGTCGGTGCAGGGTGTGGCGTCGCACACGCCAAGCCGCTGCGGGCCCAGGTCGCAGACGAGGGTGGCCAGGCCCAGCAGCGCCTCGCCGATCAGCAGGTCGCCCACGCTGGCGGCCCTGGTGGCCACGTGCAGGTGCAGGCCGGCCCCCTCTCCGTGGTCGGAGATCCGGGGCGTGATCGGGTGCCGCTCCATCAGCGCGTTGAGGCCCTCGACGACCCCGCCGACCGCGCCGCAGCCGGAGGCCACGAACACCGGTCGCAGCTCGCGCTGGAAGCGGCGCAGCTGGGTCACGTCACGCTCCGTGCACTGCTCGACCAGCCAGGTGCGGGCCCGCAGGTGCTCCTGCAGCGCGGCCACGTCGGGCAGCGCGGTGTTGAGCAGCCCGGCCGAGCGCTCGGCGTACGCGACGAAGTCCACCCCTGGAGTCTACGAGCGGCCGGGATGTCGGTCCTCCTGGCTGGGGTAGTCCCTGCCTAGATCGCCTCCGCCGAGCCGGTGCAGGGGCGATCTAAGCGGGGACTACCCCGACGGAGCGGCCACTGAGCCAGCCTCAGAGGGCCCGGACACCCGAGATCCGGTGCACGGCGAACGACCGCTCGGCATCGGTGCGGTGGTCACGGGCCACCAGGGTGCCGCCCTCCACCGAGATGGGGTCCACGATCCGCTCGCTGCTGGTGCCCTGGTTGTCGACGTAGGAGATCAGCACCGAGGTGCCCGTCTCGAGTGCCTCGCGCAGCGCGGACAGCGACCCGGTCGCGGTCAGCGGGGCCGAGGGCGAGGGGTCGGTCGCGGCCACCCGGTCACCGGCACGCACCGCGGTCACCACCTGCGAGACCCGCACACTCTGGCGCGCGGCCCGGACCGCACCCACCCGGCGGGCCCGGGGGGTGCGGGCCCGACGGGACTCGGGCCGCAGCACGCGCAGGGTGCCGTCCTCGGCCTCGACGGCCGGTGCCGCGCCCAGGTCGCGCAGCCGGGGCAGCAGCAGGTCGAGGGGGGTGGAGCTGATCAGCACCGTGGGTGCGAGGCGCCGCAGGCCGAGGCCGGCAGCGCGCGGGTGGTGCATCAGCTCGGTCAACGCGGCCTCGTCGTCGGCGCGCACGAACGACTCGGCGTGGCCGACCCGCACCGTGCCGAAGGTCCGGGCGGTGTCGTCGACCAGGTAGGTCAGCGGCTGCGGCACGGGGGTGCGCGAGACGCCGGCCAGGAACCCGTGCAGCTCCACCGCCGTCCAGCCGGTGTCGAGCCCCCGGCGCACCGACGCGGGCGTGAATCGATAGACGGTGGCTCCACCGCGCGACTCCACGTCGGCGATCAGCTGCAGCCGCCGGGCCAGGCCGGTCTCCAGCGGCCCGGGCGCGACGGCCGTCAGGTCGGCCTGCAGCAGCACGTGGTCGATCGGCTCGGGTAGCAGCGTGGCCAGTGCGTCGGCCGCCCTGTCCTGGTCGCCGGCCACCAGCAGCGCGGCGTACGACGCTAGCCCGCCGAGGCCGGTGAGTCCGAGCACGGAGGCCTCGAGGGTGGCCCACGCGACCTGCTCGGCCCGCAGCCGGGGGCGCCGCGGGCGCTGCCACGACACCCGGGCCACCATCGAGGGCAGGCCGGTGCCGGCGGCCAGCACCTCGCCGTCCGGCAGCTCGCCGAGCGCGGCCAGGGTCAGCCGGCGCGACTCGGTGACCCACGGGTTGTGCAGCTCGGGCACCAGGGCGTTCCAGGTCTTGCCCGCGCTGTCGCGGCTGCCGACCGCGCTCGGCACCCGCTGGCTCTCCCACCAGGTCCGGGCCAGGGCCACCCAGCGCCGGGCCGGCGCCAGCTCGGTCCAGGCGTCGAAGGCGTCGGTCGGCACCCACGTCGGATTGCCGTGCAGGTCCGCGGTGGTGGCCAACAGCCCTGCCCCCCAGGCGGTCTCGACGAGCAGCGCCGCGGTCGGTTCGTCGGCCTGGACCAGCGCGGCCGCGGCCTTCAGGTCACGTACGCCGAGCCCGCCGCTGCGCAGCACCGTCGGAGGGTCGTCCCCCCAGTGGTCGAGCAGCAGCTCGACACGGCGCACGGCCTCGAACGCGGCGCCGGCCGCGGCGTGGTCGACCACCGGTCGCGACCGTTCGGAGGTGGCCAGCACGGGCACGTCGTCCATGGCGTCGCGGGTGGTGTGCCCGCCGCGGAGCTCGACGGCGACCTCGCCGGGCAGGACCACCTGGCCGCCGCCGCGCGGCACCAGCAGCCGCCGCGAGATCAGCTCTTCGGCCGGGGTGGCCGCCTGCTGCGGGGAGACGGTGGTGCGGGCCGAGCCCGCGGTGGCCTCACCGCCGGCTTGGTCGACGTGCTGGAGCATCGCGCGCGCCGCCGCGGACAACTCACCGAGGCGGCGGGTAAGGTCCCCGACCGAGGCCGGCTCGGAGGAGAAGGAACGCAATCCGCTGACGCCGGCCCCCGGGCCCCCGACCATCGCTTCACCTACACCGGTCAGGGCCCGGAGCCCCCCGGTGGCCTGCCACACCAGCGCCAGGTCCTGGAGGTGCTCGACCGCTGCGCCGACGGGGCCCGGAGCCCCGTTCACCAGCTGCACCAACCGCGCGGCGGTGGTTTGACCAGCGACCACCAGGGCATCGAGTACCGCAAGTTCGAGGCGCGTGAGCTGGTCCAGAGCACGCGCGACCGATGACCGCGTGGCCGCCCGGGAGGCCAGGTGGGACGAGTCGTGAGGGGCTGGAGTGGCAAGATCGTTGCGGGACTCGAGGAGTCGCGCGAGCCGCGCATCGGGCCAGGCGCGGAGCTGGTCGGCCAGCGACCGATACCCCTCGGCGTACGAGTCGGACATCCCGCCTACGTTACCGGGAGCCTCCGACGTCGCGCAGATCGGTGGGGACGCGTCGTGAGACAGGTCGAGCTGCACCACGGGGTCGCGACCGACGTCGGACACGTCCGGGCCACGAACGAGGACTCCTTCCTCGCCGAGCCACCGCTCTACGTCGTCGCCGACGGGATGGGCGGTCACGACGGTGGCGAGGTCGCCAGCCGGATCGTGGTCGAGGAGTTCGGACGGCTCGCCGACGCCGGCTGGGACCCGCTCGGGGGACCCGCCGCGATCGGTGCCGCGCTGGCACGCTGTCAGCAGCAAATCAAGGAGTACGACGCCGCCCAGCGCCGGGCTGGCTCGCTGCAGTTCCACTCCGCGACGACCGCGGTGGTCGCGATGTTGGTGGAGGACGGCGGGCAGCCGGCCTGGTTGGTCGCCAACGTCGGGGACTCCCGCGCCTACCGCTTCTGTGACGGTCGGCTCGAGCAGGTCACGGTCGACCACAGCCGGGTCCAGGAGCTGTGGGAGGCCGGTGAGATCACCGAGGCCGAGATCGCCGGTCACCCCGAGCGGAACGTGGTGACCCGCGCCGTCGGTGGCCCACGGCGCCCGGAGGCCGACTTCTTCCTGCTGCCGCTGCCCGTCGCCGAGCGCCTGCTGCTGGCCAGCGACGGCATCTTCGGGATGATCGCGCACGGTCAGGTCGAGGACATCGTGGCCACCTCCTCGGACCCCCGCGACGCCGCCGACCGGCTCGTCGCGGCTGCCCTGGCGGCCGGAGGCAGGGACAACGCCACCGCGGTGGTCGTCGATGTGATGGGATTGGCGTCCGAGAACTCCTACGACTCCGCGCGTCAGCGGGTCAGTCTCGAACAGAAACTGGGGGCCCTACCGTGAACGACCGTGCTGAGATCCGGAGCCGGACGTACGAGTCCGGCGACTGGTACGGCGTCATCGGGCCGAACGTGGTGGTCATCCTGCCCCCGCAGGAGAAGGGCCGGGTCGCCGGCGTGTGGGCCCTGGCCGACGAGGGCGCGGGCTTCGACGAGACCCTGGACGCCCTGATCTCCCAGGGCCTGCGCGACCTGCAGGGCTTCGTCCTGGTCAGCAGCAGCGAGGGCGACACCAAGGTCGTGATCCGGGGCCTGGCCAAGGCCACCTTCGTGGCGGGCGGTGAGACGATCGAGCTGCACGGCTCGCAGGTGACCACCTGGGTCGAACGGTCACTGCGTGAGGTCACCAGCATGGTGATCGAGGTCGCCGACGTGCCCGACGGCACCCCCGGGTACACCATCGAGCACGGCTTGGTCCGGATCGCGCGACTGACCCAGGGCGCGCTGCCTGCGGCCGGCGCCGCGGCGCCCGGTGCTGTCGTCGCGCCCGATCCCGCAACCTCCGAGCCCGAGTCCCGGGCCGGCTCCCAGCCCGCCGTCGGGGACGGGGGTGGGCTGCTGGACGACGCTCCGGCCGCCGTGGTCATGGCGATGGGTGGAGCGGGCGCGGTGGGTGCTGTGGCGACCCCCGCGTCGGACGCCGACGCCGCAGAAGCGACGGGGCCTCCCGGCGGGCCGAGTTCGACCGAGGACTCGTCGGACAACGGCGGTGCAGAGCCGGCGGTGCAGGGCTCCGCGGACCTGCTCCCGCTCGGGACGGGTCCGGAGCCGTTGGTCGACCCGTTGCTCGACCCGTTGGTCGACCCGTTGGTCGACCCGCTGCTCGACCCGTTGGAGTCCCTGCCGGGCGCCGCGCACGGCGACGAGGTGGCCCACGAGACGGCCGGCGACGACGAGGCCGACCAGGTGCCCGCGGGCGAGCCCGTCCTCGGGGCCAGTGACCCGGTCCGGCCCGACGAGCCCCTGATCGCCTTCGGGGCCATCGAGTCTCCCGACGTGGACCCGTGGATCGACCCCGCACCCGCACCTGCGGTCACCTCCGAGCCGACCTTCACCACCGACGCGGACCAGCCACCGCTCGCGGCTCCCCACGACGACGCGGCGGACGACGGGGTCACCGAGCTGATCGCCGTCGAGGCGGACTCCGAGCCCGGGTCCGAGCGCGGCAGCGCACCCGGGGCGGTGCTCGATCCGCACGCCACCGAGCTGATGGAGCCGTGGCAGGCACCGGCCGACCCGTCCGTGGACGGCCCGGCCCCGAACGACCTGGCTCCGGACGCCCGTGACGAGGCCGACGACGAGGCCGACGACGAGGCCGACGACGAGGCCGACGACGACGCGGCCGGGGAGGACGCCGCCGCGGACGACGTCGCCTGGGCGGACGCGCCGTACTCCGGCGGGGCCCATGCGGCGGACCCGCTCGACGAGCCCGACCCGGACGCGCCGACCGGCACCTTCACGGTGCAGGACCACGACGGCCTGACCCGGATGTCGCCGTGGGACGAGGACGAGCTCACCCTGGTGCGCCCCGGCATCGCCGGCCAGGAGCCGGCCCCCGCGGTGACCTCGCGCCCGGTGGCGCGCCTGATCATGTCCGACGGGCAGCGCATCGACGTGGACCGCGTGGTCATCCTCGGCCGGGCGCCGATGGCGAGCCGCTTCTCCGAGACCGAGCACCCGCTGCTGGTCCGGGTCTCCAGCCCCCACCAGGAGATCTCCTCGACCCACCTCGAGGTGCGCCCGGGCTCCGGCGCGGACCACGGCACGGCGGTGGCGACCGACCTGGGCTCCACCAACGGCACCGTGGTGGCACAACCGGGCCTGGACCCCGACGAGCTGCAACCCGGTGTGTCGGTCCAGCTCATCCCGGGTGCGATCATCGACCTCGGTGACGGCCTGACGATCCAGGTCACCCGACCCTGAACATCTCGGACGCCGGAGGACAGGACCGATGAGCAGCATCGCAGGAGCTGCCGGGACCTTGCCGACCGCTGAGCTCGACCGGCGCTTCTACGCCTTCACCCTCGACCGCCTGCTCGCGTGGTCGGTGTACGCGGTGGCGGCCTGGGCGGCCTACGTTCTGCTTCTCGACGACGGCCGCACGGTCGCAGGCATCGCGGTCATCGCTGGCACCGTCGTGGGGGTCAGCCTGGTGCTCTCGTTCGTGCTCGGACTGCTGGGCACGTCACCGGGCAAGGCCGCGGTCGGCCTCCGGGTCGTCGACGACACCACGGGTACGCCGATCGGGGTCGGCCCGGCCGTGCTGCGCACCCTGATCCTGGGCGTGGCCGCCCTGCCGACCTTCGGGATCGGTGTCGCCACCCTCGCGATGACCGCCGTCACGGACCGCGAACGGCAGCGCCGCGGGTGGCACGACCACCTGAGCAGGTCGGTGGTGGTGGACGTACGACCCGCACCTGCGCAGGAGGAGGCGGCGCCCGAGCGGCCACGCCAGATCGTCAACCTGACGGCGATGCGGCTGGTGCCGGCCTCCGCCACGCCGCCACGCGAGATCCCGACCCGCGCCCGCCGGGCCCGTTGGGCCGCGGGACCCACGGCCGATCCGACCGGAGGGCTCGGACAGCTCGAGGTCGCCGCCGTGCCCGAGGCGCTGGCCACGCCCGTCGGCGTACCCACACCGGGGCCCACGCCCGACATCACCCCGGCGGCGCCGGCCAGCGAGTCCGGTCCCGCGGCTCCCTTGGCCGACGTGGCATCGTCCGAGGCGGCACCGTCCACGCCAGCACCCTCCGCGGCTGCGCCGCTGCGCCCGGCTGGTGCCTCGAGGTGGACGGCCGCGACGGCACCGCCGAGGGACCCCGACGCCCTCGTGACACCGGTCGTCAGCGACGTGCCGACCGTGCGCGGGCTGCCTCGCACGGTCGAGGAGGTCACCTCCGACGCCCTGGCCCATCCGACCGGCGTACCGGGTGGTGCCGCGGCTGGGCGCCCGCGGCGTGGCCGGCGGGCCTCGGGCC
>JAJAYJ010000180.1 GCA_026786275.1 Nocardioides sp.
GCGACCGACCGCGCCCCTGGCACGCAGCGCGGCCTGCAGCTGGCGGGTATGCCAGCCGGTCTCGTCAGCGAAGATGGCGACCTTCATCGGCAGCGGCTCTTCGGCCTCAAGAAACCAGGGCTGGCCGGCAGCCCTGCGACAAGCTCAGGGCGAACGGCGGCGTTGGACGGTAGCGCATGAGGGCTCTTAGGCCTGCTGCAACCACAGCTTGTGCAGCAGCGCCATGTCGACCGCGCCGGCATGCCAGGTGCTGCCGCTGTCGAGATTGCTGACCCAGACCTCGGCCGGCGCAAACAGGGCCGGGTCGATCTTGTAGAAGTCGCAGCCAGCGGCAACGAACAGCTCGGCAAAGGACTGCCCGAATTCCTTGGCGTTGCGCGACGGCAGGCGCCGGGCGAGTTCGCGCGCCGCAGCGTCGTCGCCGCGCACGACCAGCTGCACCTGGCCGCCGTAGAGGATGGCGTCGTTGGTGCGGCCCATGGCCTGCACGCCGTCGGGGCTGGGCGCGGGCAGGGGTGCACTGGCGGCGCCGCTGACGACGTCTTTCAACGGAAATCCGAGCTCATGGGCCTTGTGCAGCGCCACTTCCAGCACCCGCGCCACGACCTGCGTGGTGCCGGCCAGGCTGGTGGTAGGGGTGACGACCAACGTGAGCTGCGGGCCCTGCAAACCGCAGTCGCGCAGCAGCTTGTCGATGATCACGCGCGGCGGTTCGCGGTCGACCTCGAGCACCAGCACGCCGCTGTCGGCGCTGTCGCGGTAGGCCAGCTCCTCGTACAGCGTTTCTTTCGCGGCCAGGGCGCGTGCCGGGCCCGAGCCCAGCGAGAAGAACTTGCGACCACCGGTTTCTTCCTTGCTGGCGGCCAGGCTCCAGCCCGCGTACTGGCTGCCCAGACAGGCCAGCACCGGCTGGTCGCTTGCCACATCCAGCCAGGTCGGCCAGCCGCTGGCCGCCGCGCCGGCACGCAGGCTCACCCGGCCCAGGCCGCCCAGGCAGATCTCGGCGACCAGCAGCCCGGCCTGCCCGCTGCCGGGCGCGGCCAGGCCGGCGTCGCCGATGCACACGCCGTCGGCCTCGTGGCGCCCGCCCCCGCCCCGGGCCTCGGCGTCGCGCCACACCCGGGCCAGCACGGCGGCCGGCAGGGCCGCGGCCGCCCCGAAGCGGGCCAGGGCGACCGGGTGCCGGGGCAGGTGCAGCACGGGCTGAAGGAACTCCTCGGCGATCGCGCCGAACCGCTGGCTCAGCGGGCCGAACAACCGCCGCCACGCCGGGCCGTCCCGGCCGAGCTCCGCGGCTGTCTGCGCGACCGAGCGCCACAGCGCGGCGCCGCGGCCGCCGTCGAGCGGGTGCGTGAACTGGACCTCGGGCCAGCGCCAGACCACGCCCGCGGTCCTCAGGTCGACGGCGGCCGCGAACGCCGAGTCGAGCGCGAGCGGGTGGAAGCCCGAGCAGCGGTCGTGGACGAGGCCGGGCAAGGTCAGCTCGGCGGACCGGGTGCCGCCGCCGAGCTCGTCGGCGGACTCCAGCACCCGCACCGAGACCCCGGCCGCGGCCAGGGTGAGCGCGGCGGCGAGACCGTTGGGTCCGCTGCCGACGACGACGGCGGTGATCATCGTGTCCTCACCGCCTCGGTCACCGTGTGGTCACCCGTGTCGTCACCCGTGTTGTCACCCGGGCCATGATCCGGCACCGCTCGGCGGCCGGGCTCACCCGTCGTACGTCGTGGGGCTCACCACGCACTGGGCCGGTAGTCCTTCAGGAGGTGGCCGGACAGGTCGGTGCCGGTCTCACCCTGCACGACCGGGTCGAAGACGCGGGCGGCCCCGTCGACCAGGTCGAGCGGCGCGTGGAAGCCCTCGGAGGCGAGCCGCAGCTTGTCGGCGTGCGGTCGCTCGTCGGTGATCCAGCCGGTGTCGACCGCGTTCATCAGGATCCGGTCGGTCTCGAGCAGCTCCGCCGCGCTGGTGCGGGTCATCATGTTGAGCGCCGCCTTGGCCATGTTGGTGTGCGGGTGCCCGGCGCCCTTGTACTTGCGCCCGAACTGGCCCTCCATCGCCGACACGTTCACGACGTGGGCCCGACCCGACGGGGCCGCCCGGGCGGCCGCGGCCAGAGCCGGACGCAGCCGGGAAACCAGCAGGAACGGCGCGACCGCGTTGCACAGCTGGACCTCGAGCAGCTCCAGCGGGTCGACCTGGTCGACGGTCTGGGTCCAGGAGTTGGTGGGCTGCGTGTCGGGCAGCAGCCCACCCGCGTCCACAGCGGTGCCGCTGTGGTGGGCGTCGAGGGAGGCGTGCCCAGCCGTGAGGGCGAGCGCGGTCATCGCGGCCGCCGTGTGCGTGGCGCGGGCGTGCTCCAGGGACTCCCCGTCGTGGTGGGCCACCGGCCGGGCCGCCAGCGCGCCGGCGATCGCGGCCGGGTGGGCCTGCGAGACCCGGTCGAAGCTCAGCATCTCCGGGAGGGGTACGCCCCTCGGCAGGGGTGCCTTCTCGCCCTCGACCAGCGGGCCGTACGAGCCCGGGCTGCGGCGTACGGTCTGGCAGGCGTTGTTGATCAGCACGTCGAGCGGACCGGCTGCGGCCACCTCGTCGGCCAGGGAGATCACCTGGGTGGGGTCGCGCAGGTCGATGCCGACCACCCTCAGCCGGTCGATCCACCGCGACGAGTCCGGCATCGCGGCGAAGCGGCGGACGGCGTCGTGCGGGAACCGGGTGGTGATCGTGGTGTGGGCGCCGTCGCGCAGCAGCCGCAGCGCGATGTACATGCCGATCTTGGCCCGGCCGCCGGTGAGCAGGGCCCGCTTGCCGCTCAGGTCTGCGTGCTGGTCCCGCTTGGCGTGCGACAGGACCGCGCAGGTGGGACAGAGGTAGTGGTAGAAGACGTCGACCATCGTGTAGGCGCTCTTGCACATGTAGCAGCCGCGCGGGTTGATCAGCTCGCCGGCGAACGCACCCGGGGCGGTCGGGGCCAGGGGGATGCCGAGGGTCTCGTCGTCGATGCGCATCGGGGAGCCGGTGGCGGTGGCGGCGCTCACCGCGCGGTCGGCGGCCAGCTCGGCGGCCCGCTTGGCCGCCCGGCGGTCCCGCTTGAGCGACTTGTACAGGTGGGAGGCCGCCCGCTTGACCTCGATGTGGGCCGGGTCGTGCTCGGGCACCTCGTTCAGTCGGCGCAACACGCGCAGCGTGGTGGCCAGGTCGTCGGGGTCGATCACGGGCTCAGGTTAGTGCTGGATGGGGGTAGTCCCCGCCTTGATCGCCCCTGGCTGGCCCTCGCCAGGGGCGATCCATGCAGGGACTACCCCGGCAGGAGCGACCTGGTGACCCGGTAGCGCACGAACGACGGCACCAGCAGACCCGCGACCACGGTGCCCACCACGACCAGCACGCCACCACCGGCGGCAGCGGCCGCGGTGCCCACGACCGCGGCCGAGGCACCGTGCAGGGTGTCGGCGACCCGGGGTCCGCCGGCGACCACCACGATGAAGACGCCCTGCAGCCGCCCGCGCAGCGAGTCGTCGGCGGCGCTCTGCAGCATCGAGGTCCGGAACGCCGACGAGGCCATGTCGGCGGCACCGCCGATGACCAGCATCAGAAGGGCCACGACCAGCATCGGCACCAGGAGGGCCGAGGCGAACCCCACCGCGACCCCGAAGCCCACCATCGAGGCGCCCCAGACCAGGATGCAGATCATCACCGCGCGGCCCTGCCGCTCGACCCGGGACACCCATCCGCTGAGGACGCCACCGATCACGGCGCCGGCCGGGATCGCCGCGAAGAGCAGCGCGAAGACCAGCCCGCCCGACTCCGGGCCGCCGAAGTCGAGGTGCGCGATCTGGGGGAAGAGGGCGCGCGGCATGCCGAAGACCATGGCGATCAGGTCGACCACGAACGACATCATCAGGACCGGCTGGGTGCGCAGGTAGACGAAGCCGTCCGCGACTGCCCTGAGACCGGGTACGGCGCTCGCCGCGCCGACCACGGCGAGCGAGGGCAGCCGGACCACGGCACCCAGGGTGGCCAGCAGCGTGAGGGTGTCGATCGCGTAGAGCCAGGCGAAGCCGGTGAAGGGGATCAGCACGCCGGCGACCAGCGGCCCGGCGATCGCACCGGCCTGCATCACGGTGGTGTTCAGCGAGTTCGCGGCCGGCAGCAGACCCGGCTCGAGCAGCTTGGGGAGCACGGCGCTGCGGGTCGGCTGGTTGACCGCGAAGAACGCCTGCTGCACCGAGAACAGGCTCAGCAGCAGCCACACGTTGGTGTTGCCCACCACCGCCTGCACCCAGAACAGGGCGCTGGTCCCGATCAGCCCGGTGGTGGTGATCACCAGGAGGGTTCGTCGGTCGAACACGTCGGCCAGCGCGCCGCCGTACAGGCCGAAGACGACGAGGGGCACCAGGCCGAAGACACCGGTCAGGCCCACGAAGGCCGACGAACCGGTGTCGGCGTAGATCTGGGCGGGCACCGAGACCACGGTGAGCTGGGCCCCGACGACGGTGATGATGTTGGCCAGCCAGAGCCGCCGGAAGTGCTCGTTGCGCAGCGGGCGGGTGTCGGCCAGCAGCCCTCGCATCGAGTCGGGAAGACGGGCCACGTGGGCCGAATCTACGCCGGGGTCGGGTGCGGGGCAGTGCTCGGGTCAGGAGCCAGACATCGGCTCTCCCGACGTACGACGGGGGTCGGGACGACCGGGACGCCGCGCGCCCCCTCGCTGGTGGTCACGTCCGGTCCCGACCCGCTCTAGGCTCGGGCCATGGCTGTGGACTGGGACGCGTACAAGGCAGTGCTCTTCGACCTCGACGGCGTGATCACGCCGACCGCGGAGGTCCACATGCACGCGTGGTCGCAGATGTTCAACGACTTCCTCACCGCCCGCGGCGGCCAGCAGCCCTACACCGACGAGGACTACTTCGAGCACGTCGACGGCAAGCCCCGCTACGACGGGGTCCGCGACCTCCTGGCCTCGCGGGGCATCGTCCTGCCCGACGGCAGCCCGGAGGACCCGCCCGAGGCCCAGACGGTGGCCGGGCTGGGCAACCGCAAGAACGTGCAGTTCGGCCGGGTGCTCGCCCACGACGGCGTCACGGCGTACCCGGGTTCGCTGCGGCTTCTCGAGGCGCTGCGGGACCGGGGCATGCCGATGGCGATCGTGTCGTCCTCGCGCAACGCCCCCGACGTGCTCGACGCGGCGGGCGTCACCCACTTCTTCAGCGACGTCGTGCACGGCGGCGTGGCCGCGCAGCGTGGCCTGGCCGGCAAGCCGGCCCCCGACACCTACCAGGCTGCGGCCGACGACCTCGGGGTCGCCCACGCCGACGCCGTGGTGCTCGAGGACGCCACCAGCGGGGTGGCGGCCGGGGCGGCCGGCTCGTTCGGGCTGGTGATCGGGGTGGACCGAGGCGTCGGGGTGGAGGCCCTGACCCGGGCCGGTGCCGACCTGGTCGTGAGCGACCTCGCGGAGCTGCTGTGAGGACCACCGAGGACGGCCCGGACGTGGAGGTCGGGGCCGGTCACGAGGGCCCCTCCCACATCGCGCCGCCACCCACCGACCCGCTGGACCGGTCCCGGTTCCCGATCGACGAGTGGCGCCTGGTCGAGACCCGCTTCGACTCCCACGACCTCGGCATCACCGAGTCGTTGTTCAGCCTCGGCAACGGCTACCTCGGGCTGCGGGGCAACTACGAGGAGAGCCGCGATTTCCAGAGCAACGGCACCTATGTCAACGGCTTCCACGAGACCTGGCCGATCCAGCACGCCGAGGAGGCCTTCGGGTTCGCCAAGGTCGGGCAGACCATCGTGAACGCGCCGGACGCCAAGGTGATCCGGCTCTACGTCGACGACGAGTCGCTGGAGCTGTCCACCGCCGACCTTGTCGAGTACGAGCGCGCCCTCGACCTGCGTACCGGTGTGCTCTCCCGCCGCGTGCTGTGGCGCACCCCGAGCGGCAAGCTGGTGCGGGTCGAGAGCACCCGGATGGTCTCGTTCGCGCAGCGGCACCTGGCCGTGATGACCTTCGAGGTCACGGTGCTCGACGCCGCCGCGCCGGTCGCGATCTCCTCCCAGCTGCTCAACCGCCAAGACGAGGTGGACCCGTCGGGGCACCCGCTGGAGGAGCAGCCCGCGATGGGTGACCCCCGCCAGGCCGACGGCTTCCGGCACCGGGTGCTCGTCGCCCAGAACCACCACCACGACGGTGAGGACGACAAGCTCGTGGACGGTCAGCTGGCGCTGCGCTACGAGTGCGCCCAGAGCGGCATGACGATCGCGGTGGCCGCCGACCACGAGCTCGCGACCGACAACCAGGTCAGCCACCGCACCGAGCGGGGTGACGACATGACCAAGGCGATCTACCGCGTGCAGGCCGAGCCCGGGGTGCCGATCCGGCTGACCAAGACGGTCAGCTACCACACCGCGTCGCGGGTGCCGTCGCGCGAGCTGCTGGACCGCTGCCGTCGTACCCTCGACCGGGTCCGCGAGCAGGGCATCGACCAGCAGCACGCCGACCAGGAGGCCTGGCTCGCCGCGTTCTGGGAGCGCTCCGACGTGGAGGTGCCCGGCCAGTCGGCGATCCAGCAGGCGGTGCGCTGGAACCTGTTCTCGGTGATCCAGGCCGCGGCCCGTGCCGACGGGTCCGGCATCCCGGCCAAGGGCGTCACCGGGTCGGGCTACGGCGGGCACTACTTCTGGGACACCGAGATCTACGTCATGCCGTTCCTGACGTACACCTCGCCGTGGGCGGCCCGCAACGCGCTGCGCTTCCGGCACTCGCTGCTCGACAGCGCCCGCACGCGAGCCCGGCAGCTGGCCCAGAAGGGGGCCCTCTTCCCCTGGCGCACCATCAACGGCGAGGAGGCGTCGGCCTACTACGCGGCCGGCACCGCGCAGTACCACATCGACGCGGACGTGTCCTACGCCTTGAGCCAGTACGTCGGCGCCACCGGCGACCTCGACTTCCTACACCGCCAGGCCATCGACATCTTCGTCGAGACGGCCCGGCTCTGGGAGGACCTCGGCTTCTGGCGCGACGAGGACGGCGGCGCCTTCCACATCCACGGCGTGACCGGGCCCGACGAGTACACGACCGTGGTCAACGACAACCTCTTCACCAACGTGATGGCCCGCTTCAACCTGCGCCGCGCCGCGGAGGCGGTGCGGTTCATGCAGGACAACGACCCCGTCGAGCACGCCGCCATGGTGCGCCGCCTCGGGCTCCGGGAGGGTGAGGCCGCGGAGTGGACGCGGTGCGCGCAGGCCATGACCATCCCGTTCGAGGAGCACCTCGGCGTGCACCCGCAGGACTTCCACTTCCTCGAGCGCGAGATGTGGGACCTCGAGAACACCCCGATGACCGAGCGACCGCTCCTGCTGAACTACCACCCGCTGGTGATCTACCGCTTCCAGGTCCTCAAGCAGGCCGACGTGGTGCTCGCCCTGTACCTGCAGGGCGAGGAGTTCCCGATCGAGGTGAAGCGGGCCGACTTCGCCTACTACGACCCGATCACCACGGGGGACTCCACGCTCTCGGCGGTCGTGCAGTCCATCATCGCGGCCGAGGTCGGCTACCAGGACCTCGCCCTGCGCTACTTCATGGCGGCGCTCTTCGTCGACCTGGCCGATCGGCACTCGAACACCGCCGACGGTGTGCACGTCGCCTCCACCGGCGGGGTCTGGAACGCGCTGACCGGTGGCTTCGGCGGGTTCCGCGACCTGGGGGCCGGCCGCTGGTGCATCGACCCGCGGTTGCCCGAGGAGTGGGATTCGCTGACGTACCGGCTCACCCTGCGTGGAACCCGGTTCCGGGTCACGGTGCGCCCCGACGAGGTCACCCTGGTCGTCGAGGACGGTGACGGCCCGATCGGGCTCGACGTGCGCGGCACCGGCGTGCGCCTGGTGCCGGGGGAGCCGGTGACCGTGCCGCTCGCGGACCAGGGACCCCGGCTCGAGGGCGAGCCGCCCAACCCGGTCGGCACCCGGCGTGCTGACGGCACCGTGATCACCGCGATCGTGCCGTCAGGAGACCCCGACGCGTGACCCCGACGGGTCCGCGCCCCCGCGACGCTTCGACGAGCGGCGACACCGTGACGGTCCACCTCGCCGAGCGGGCGGGGTGAGCGGGCCGGGCCGGACCGGGGCCACCTCCCGCTGGCTAGGTTGAGGGTCATGAGCCGCACCCCCGACCAGACCGGACGCACCTTCGTGGTCACCGGCGCCAACTCCGGTCTCGGTCTCGAGACCGCCCGCGCGCTTGCGGGCGCCGGTGGGCACGTCGTACTGGCCGTCCGCGACACCGCGCGGGGCGCGCAGGCCGCCGCGACCCTGCCCGGGTCCACGGAGGTCCGTGAGCTGGACCTGGCCGACCTCTCCTCGGTCCGTGCCTTCGCCGCCTCCTGGGACGCGCCCCTCCACTCCCTGGTCAACAACGCCGGCATCATGATGGTCGCGCAGGGCCGCACCGTCGACGGCTTCGAGCGCCAGATCGGGACCAACCACCTGGGCCACTTCGCGCTCACCAACCTGCTGCTGCCGCACGTCACGGGCCGGGTCGTCACTGTGTCCTCGGGGCTGCACAACGGTCCGCAGGTCGACTTCGACGACCTCGACCTGGATCGGTCCTACCGGCCGGCGCGGGCCTACCAGCAGTCCAAGCTGGCCAACCTGCTGTTCACCGCCGAGCTGCAGCGCCGGCTCGGCGACGCCGGCTCGGCCGTGCTGGCCCACGCCGCGCACCCGGGCTACTCCGCCACCAACCTGCAGTCCCACCACGCCAATCCGCTGATGAACAGGCTGATGTGGGTCGGCAACAAGGTGGTCGCCACCAGTGCCGAGTACGGCGCCCGTCCCACCGTCTTCGCCGTCACCGAGGACCTGCCCGGCAACAGCTACGTCGGCCCGACACGGCTCGGCGGCACCCGTGGCCCCGTCGCACCCAACAAGCGCTCGCCCCAGGCGCAGGACGAGCTGGCCGCGCACCGGCTCTGGGACCTCTCCGAGCAGTGCACCGGCGTCACCTTCCCGCTCTGAGTCGTGCTCGCTGGCCCGGCTGCTCTCGGTGGTTGCGGTGCGAGCGCAGCGAGCCTCGAAACCGGGCTCGGGGGTTGTCGTGTCGTCCAGGGGGGTGTCGAGGTTCGTCGCTGGCGCTCCTTGCACCTCAACCAGCGTGGTGGGCCTCGAAACCGGGCTGGGAGGTCTCGGTGGCCGGGACCAGCCGGGGTCATTGCCTCAGCCGGCAAGGTCCTCCGCGGCCTGGTGGCCGAGCTTCCACGTGGACCGGGCGTCCGTCCCGGCGCCGACGACGCCGCCGAACAACGGGATCCGTTTGCCGACCGTGGCGGCGAGCTGCTTGCCGCCGAGCTGGCCGATCAGGGTGGCGGCGACCTGGGTGGCCACGAGCTGGGGCGTGTCGGCGGCCGTCGTACCGCTGGACGCGAGCCACCTGGCGTTGCCGGGCAGCTTGCCCTTCTTGACCAGGGCCTCGGTCTCGCCGTGACCGAGCAGGGTGACCAGGATCGCCGAGCGCACCCCGGCGTCGCTCAGGTCGCGGCCGTGCAGGTGGGCCAGCGCAGCGTGCAACCGCAGCTGGACCAGGGTGAGGCCGGTGACGTTGGCCGGGACGGCGACCGCCATCGTGACTAGGCCGCCGATGTTGGTCACGAACCCCTGGGTCGCGGCCAGCCTGCTGTGGGACGAGACCAGGGCCTGGACCGCGCGAGTCACGTCACCGCCGTTCTCCTCGAGGGCCTGGGCGGCGACCTGGGCGGCCGGGTCGAAGGGGCCCACGCCGCGCACCGCGCGGTCCAGCACCTTCTGCAGGAAGCCATCGGTGAACCCGGGCGCGACCTGCCCGATCCGGGGGGCGAGCATCGTGGCGCCGCGGCGGCTGAGCGAGGACAGGAGACCCATAGGAGGCATGCTGTCACGGGGGTGACGCGACCGGGCATCCGCCGCCCTTGCGGGTGAGGGTTCACTGGGGGCGTGCGCAGACCGAAGCCCGACCAGCCCGGACCCGGCCAGGAGTCGGTCTGGGAGTACCCCCGCCCACCCCGTCTCGAGGAGTTCTGCGGATCGATCACCGTCGAGCTCGGCGGCGAGACGATCGCCACGACGACGACCGGCTGGCGGGTGCTGGAGACCAGCCACCCCCCGACCTACTACCTGCCGGCCGCAGCGTTCGTCGAGGGCGCGCTGGTGCCCGCGCGGGGCTCGTCGTCCTGCGAGTGGAAGGGGATGGCCTCCTACTACGACCTGCACGGCGGCGGCCGGGTCGCCCCCCAGGCCGGGTGGACCTACCTCGAGCCCACCGCCGGGTTCACGCCGCTCACCGGCGCGGTGGCCCTGATGGCCGCGGCCCTCGACCGCTGCACGGTCAACGGGGAGACGGTCACGCCCCAGCCCGGCGGCTTCTACGGCGGCTGGGTGACCAGCTGGGTGGTGGGCCCGTTCAAGGGCGGTCCCGGATCGATGGGCTGGTAGGCCACGTCCGGTGCAGGGGTCGAGCGGGCGGGTCGGCGCGGTGAGGCGGCAGAGCCTTCTGGTGTGCTGACGCCATGAGCACCCACTTCTACCGACCCGCCGAGGGTCACCGTCTGCCGCACGACCCCTTCAACTCCATCGTCGGGCCGCGGCCGATCGGGTGGATCAGCACCGTCGCGGCCGACGGTGCGCGCAACCTCGCGCCGTACAGCTTCTTCAACGCCTTCAACTACACACCGCCGATCGTGGGGTTCTCCAGCATCGGCCACAAGGACAGCGTCCGGAACCTCGAGGCCAGCGGCGAGTTCGTCTGGAACCTCGTCAGCCGCGACCTCGCCGTCGCGATGAACGAGACCTCCACCGCCGAGGGCGTCGACGAGTGGGAGCGGGCCGGCCTCGAGGCGGCGCAGTGCGTCGACGTGGCGCCGCAGCGGGTCGCAGCCTCGCCCGTCGCCTTCGAGTGCAAGGTCACCCAGGTCGTGCGGCTGCAGACCAAGGAGGGCGACGAGGTCGACGCGTGGTTGACCCTGGGTGAGGTGGTCGGCGTGCACATCGCGGAGCAGTTCCTGGTGGACGGGGTCTACGACACGGCCCTGGCCCGGCCGGTGCTGCGCGCCGGCGGGCCGTCGGCCTACTTCAGCATCACCGCGGAGGACCGCTTCGACCTGCGCCGACCGCGCTAGTCACGCCGGCACCGGCTGGTCGTCCTGCCGTGGGCCGACGACACCCTCCTGGTCGAGACAAGGCTGGCCCCGTCCGTGCCACGCTCAGGTCCGGCACCGGGGTCGCGGCCGGGAAGTGTCGGGAACCATCGTGAGCTGTGCTGTCGTATCGGGCGCAGCGCGTTCGTGGACATGATGTGGGGCAGCCATCGAGGCCGCCCCCGACCAGGAGGATCCGACATGACGCAGTACCTGCTCTCCGTGCACCACGGCCCGGCCGACGACCAGGTGATGGCCGAGATGACCCCCGACGCGATGCAGGCACTCTTCGCCTCCGTCGACGCCTTCAACACCGACCTGAAGGAGAAGGGCGCGTGGGTCCTCGCCTGCGGGCTCGAGCCGATCGAGGCCAGCACGACGGTCGACAACACCGGGGACGCGCCGATCCTGACCGACGGCCCGTTCGTGGAGTCCAAGGAGTACCTCGGCGGCTTCTGGGTGATCCAGGCCGCCGACCTCGACGCCGCGCTGGCCTGGGCGACGCAAGCCTCCCGGGCCTGCGCCGGCAAGGTCGAGGTCCGCCCGCTGCAGGGCGAGTAGGGCACCTCGTGCCGGGCGGGGCCACGATCGAGCGGATCTTCCGCGACGAGTACGGACGGATCATCGCCCCGCTGGTGCGTCGTTTCGGCGACATCGACCTCGCCGAGGAGGCGGCCGGGGAGGCGTCGCTCGCTGCTGTCGAGCGGTGGCCGGTCGACGGCGTGCCCGCGAACCCCGGCGGCTGGCTCACCACCACAGCAGCGCATCGCGCGATCGACCGGATTCGCCGTGAGTCGCACCGAGACACCAAGCACCGGGCGGCCGAGATGATCCGCCACGACACCCCCACGCACCGACGGGCGTGGTGCAGGACGACCGGTTACGGCTGATCTTCACCTGCTGTCACCTCGCGCTCGCGCCGGAGGCCCGGGTCGCGCTGACCCTCCGGCTGCTCGGGGGCCTGAGCGTCGCCGAGGTGGCGCAGGCCTTCCTGGTGCCGGAGACCACGATGGCGCAACGGGTCACCCGGGCCATGAAGAAGATCAGGATGGCGCACATCCCCTTCCGGGTGCCGGGCCCCGAGGACCTCGACGCGCGGCTGCGTGACGTGCTGGCGGTCGTCTACCTCGTCTTCAACGAGGGCTACCTCGCCTCCAGCGGTACGACGGTGCTCCGGATCGAGCTCACCACCGAGGCGATCCGGCTGGGCCGGCTGCTGCGGCTGCTGCTGCCCCGCACGCCCGAGGTCGCCGGTCTGCTCGCGCTGGTGCTGCTGACCGCGTCGCGCCGCGAGGCCCGGGTCGCGGACGGCGAGTTGGTGCCGCGGCCCGAGCAGGACCGCTCCGCGTGGGACCGTGCCCTGATCGAGGAGGGCCACGCACTGGTCCGGGCCTGCCTCGCGCGGGACCAGCCGGGTCCCTACCAGGTGCTGGCCGCGATCAACGCCGTGCACACCGACGCCGCGTCCGCCGCCGAGACCGACTGGGTGCAGGTGCTGGCCCTCGACGACCAGCTGCTGGTGCTCGCCCCGGGACCGGTGGTCCGGCTCAACCGGGCGGTCGCGCTGGCCGAGCTCGACGGGGCTTGGCGTCGCCCTGGCCGAGGTCGACGCGCTGCGGCTCGAGGGCTACCACGCCTGTCGCCACGCGGGCCGACCTGCTGCGCCGGCTGGACCGCACGGCCGAGTCCCGGGCGGCGTAGGACGCGGCGCTCGGGACCGGCGACAACCCGGCGGAGCGGGCCTACCTGACCCGACGGTGCGACAGCCTCGACCCGTCCTGACTAGGCTCCTGCGGGTGACCGCCCCGATGCTCGTGCCGCTCGCCCTGCCCGCCGCCGACCATGCTCAGCAGTGGGTCGAGGACCGCACCCGCACCGGGCTCGGTGCCGTGCGGGTGCTGGTCGAGGAGCTCCGCTCCGGCCCGGCCGGCGACGCCCTGGCGGGCCTGCGGCAGTGGGACGAGATCACCCTCCAGCTCTCCAACGTCGCTGCCGTCGGTTCCCTGCTGTCCAACGTGCACCCGGACGAGAATGTCCGGACCGCCTGCGAGCAGGCCGAGATCGAGGCCGACCAGGTGGCCACGGAGCTGCGCCAGGACCGGTCCCTGTACGACGTGCTCGCGGCCCTGGACCCGACCGGTCTCGACGCCCAGGCCACCCGGCTGCTGACGAAGACGCTCGAGGACTTCCGGCGGGCCGGCGTCGACCGGGACGACGCGGCCCGCGCCCGGCTGGCCGAGATCAACCGCCGGCTCACCGAGCTCGGCCTGGCGTTCAGCCGGTCGACCCGCGACGACGTCCGCACCGTGCGGGTCACCCCGGACCGCCTCGCCGGCATGCCGGCCGACTGGCTCGCCGCGCATCCGGCCGACGAGGACGGCCTGGTCACGATCACGACCGACTACCCCGACGCGGTGCCCGCGCGGATGTTCGTGCACGACCGTGACGTGCGCCGACAGGTCACCGTGGCGTCCCTGCAGCGGGGCTGGCCACAGGCCGAGCCGCTGCTGCAGGAGATGTTCGCGCTGCGCCACGAGCTCGCCGGGCTGGTCGGTCACCCTGACTGGGCGGCGTACGACGCGGCGGTGAAGATGATCCAGGAGGGTCCAGCGATCCCGGCGTTCATCGACCGGATCGCCGAGGCCGCGCACGAGCCGATGCAGCGTGACCTCGCCGTCCTGCTGGCCAGGTTCCGGTGCGACGTGCCCGACGCCACCGAGATCGACACCGCCGACGCGAACTACTACGAGGAGCTGGTCCGCAAGGAGCAGCACGACGTGGACGCCCAGGTCGTGCGGACCTACTTCGACTTCGCCACGGTGCGCCAGGGCCTGCTCGACGTGACCGGCCGGCTGTTCGGTCTGCGCTACGAGCGCGTCGAGGACGCCGTGGTGTGGCACCCCGACGTCGCGGCGTACGACGTACTGGCCGCCGACGGCCGCGACGACGTCGGGGTGGGCTCGGTGCTGGGCCGGATCTACCTCGACCTCCACCCCCGCGAGGGCAAGTACAAGCACGCCGCCCAGTTCACCCTGGCCGACGGCGTCGCCGGCCGGCAGCTGTGCGAGGGCGTGCTGGTCTGCAACTTCTCGCGCGGTCTGATGGAGCACGACCACGTCGTCACGCTGTTCCACGAGTTCGGCCACCTGGTGCACCACGTCCTGGCCGGGCAGGCGCAGTGGACCCGCTTCTCGGGCGTGGCCACCGAGTGGGACTTCGTGGAGGCACCCAGCCAGATGCTCGAGGAGTGGGCCTGGTCGCCCGACGTGCTGCAGAGCTTCGCGACCAACGCGGACGGCGAGCCGATCCCCACGGACCTGGTGGCCCGGATGCGCGGCGCCGACGACTTCGGCAAGGGTTACCACGCCCGCACCCAGATGTTCTACGCCGCGATGTCCTACTGGTTCCACGTCGAACGTCCCACCGACCTGACTGCGGCGACCCGGGAGCTGCAGGCCCGCTACTCGCCGTTCGCGTGGATCGAGGACACGCACATGTTCGCGAGCTTCGGGCACCTGGGCGGCTACTCCTCGGCCTACTACACCTACGCCTGGTCGCAGGTGATCGCCAAGGACCTGTTCAGCGTGTTCGACACCGCCGACATGTTCGACCCCGAGCTGGCCGGGCGCTACCGGAAGAAGATTCTGGCGCCGGGCGGCAGCAAGGACGCTGCCGACCTGGTCGAGGACTTCCTGGGCCGGCCCTGCACCTTCGATGCGTACTCCGCCTGGCTCGCCGAGTGAGCCTCCGCCGGTGACGCGTTCCGTCCCGCTCGTCGGGGTAGTTCCCGCCTAGATTGCCCCTCGCCGGTGCTCGGAGGGGCGATCAACGCAGGGACTATCCCAGACAGACCCTTGCCCCCGCCTCCAGGTCGACCTAGAGTTGCGATATATCGCGAAGCAGCGTCGACTGTCACAGAGGCTCGGCGGCCGCGATGGTCACCGACAAGGGGTCGAGACGATGGGACGCGACGACAGCAGGAGCTGGGGCCGGGACTTCTCACGGCAGATGGACGAGCGCTGGCAGCAGCACGGTGAGCGGGGCCGGGGCGGTCCCGGCGGTGGCCCGTGGGGCCGGGGCTGGGGCCACGGGCCGGGCGGTGCGGCCCGCTCCGGTCCTCCCCCGTGGATGGCCGGCCTGCTCGGCCTCGACCAGGGGGAGCAGCGTCGAGGGCCGCGCGTGCGCCGCGGTGACGTCCGCTCCGCCATCCTCGACGTGCTCCGCGCGGCGGGGCAGCACGAGGAGCAGGTAAACGGCTACCAGGTCATCCAGCAGATCGCTGAGCGGAGCAACGACGCGTGGCGTCCGAGCCCTGGCTCGGTCTACCCCACGATCCAGCAGCTCGAGGACGAGGGCCTGGTCGCCGCCGACGACGAGCGAGGCCGCAGGACGCTGTCGCTGACCCCGCAGGGCACGACGTACGTCGCGGAGCACGCAGAGGAGCTGGCTGCCGTGTGGGCGCCGTTCGAGCGGCGTGAGCGCGAGGAGCAGCAGGGCGACCTGGCCACCCTCAAGCCCGAGATCGGGCAGGTGATGAGCGCGGTCTGGCAGATCCTGTCGACGGGATCGGAGCAGCAGAAGCGGGCGGCGGTCGAGGTCCTCGTGGACGCCCGCCGCAAGCTCTACGGGATCCTCGCCGACGGTGACGACGAGCAGGACGACGAGCAGGACGACGAGCAGGACGGCGACCAGGACGAGGTCGCGGGGCCGTGAACGAGCTCGGGCTGCGGATCGGCGACGCCGAGCGGGATCAGGCCGCGGCCACCCTGGGCGAGCACTTCGCCCAGGGCCGGCTGACCCTCGAGGAGCACCACGACCGGCTGGACGTCATCTGGTCGGCACGCACCCGCGGGGACCTGCTGCCGGTCTTCGCCGACCTGCCGGGCCCCTACGCCAGACGCACCTCGCCGCCCTCGGTCGGTCGTGGCTCCTGGTCCTCGGGCCCGCGGGCGTTCCGGCACGCGATGCCCACCCCGCTGCTCGTCGTGGTCGCGCTGCTCCTCGCCTTCACCGTCGCCACCCACCTGCCGTTCCTGATCCTCGGGGCCCTTGCGTGGGTGTTCGTGGTCAGCCGGCACCGGTCCCGTCGGCGATCCGGTCACCTGCGTCACTGACGGGGGCGGGTGTCGAGGCTGCCGATGATCGCGATCTCCGCAGGTCAGCGGTCCCACCGTGGGCCAGAGATGATGGCGCCGGATGGCCTGCGCGCGTGAACAGCGTGTGTCAGATCACCTGACGGCATCACTTTCTCCGCTCCCCTGCGGTTAAGCCGGCCATGACCTCCTCTCCGCGCCGCGCTCGGGCTGCCACCGCGGGGCTCACGCTCCTGGCCGTCGCCCTCGTCCCGGCCCTCCAGCAGGTACCCGCCGACGCGGCCGGCACGTCCACCGTCGATGCTCCCGGTCTCAAGCCGCCGCCGAGCATCACCACGATCGGCGACACCGTCGCCGGCCTCCCCGACCTCACCGCGCCCGTCGATGCGTCGGGAAGGAAGGTCGCCGTGAAGCCGACGGCGGCCCAGCTCAGTGCGGCCGACGTGCTCGGCTCCCGCGTCGAGGTGACCTGGAACGCCTCGGGCACGCCGGCGTCGATCTTCGCCTGGGACGGTGTCCTGGCGCGGTCGTCCGGCACGGCCGTCGACACCGCCGAGACCTACGTACGGGACAACCGTGTGCTGTTGGGGCTCAGTGACGCGCAGGTGTCAGACTTCGATGCCAACGTCGAGCTGGTCAGCGAGCAGCCCTTCGCGGACAGCACGGCCAAGGCCGTGCTGTTCCGGCAGAAGTTCGGCGACCTGGTCGCCGCCACGCGCAGCATGGTGACCGTGGGTATCGCCGCCAACGGGGACGTCGCCTACGTCTCGTCCTCGTTGACCAAGGCTGCGGGCGCCGCACCTCGGGCCGCGCTGACCCCGCTCGCGGGGTGGCTGAAGGCGGCCGCCTCGGTGCAGCGCGGCGTGACGGCCACCGACCTGCCCCGGATCACCAGCAGGGTCAGCGAGGGCTGGACCCGGTTGAGGGTCCCGGGCCTCGACCAGCCCCAGCTCGCCCGGCTGCGGGCACTGGGCATGCCCGACGGCACCGTCCGCCCCGTCATCGAGGCCAACGTGGTCGACGTGAAGGGCGGCTCCTCGCTGGCCTACCGGGTGCTGGTCGACGGTGTGAGCGGCACCGTCCTCTTCCGGCAGAACGCGGTCGAGAACAGCAACGACGCGTTCCCCTTTCAGGGCGCCTACACCCCGCTCGCGTGCGGTCCCGTCCACCCGTTCGCGGTAGGTGGAGGCACCCAGAGCATCGCGGTGATCGCGGCTGCGGTCGTGGCCTCCGACGACATCACCATCAAGCTCTTCGACGACAACCAGACGCTGATCGGGGACTTCGACCTCGGCACCAGCCCCGAGACAGCGACGTACTCACCCGGCGGCGTGCTGCCGGTGGGCACCTACGGCATGCAGGTCTGTGCCTTCGACCCGATGCAGACCGGTGGTCCCTACACGGCCACGGTCGTCACCAGCGACACCGGCACCGGCGGCACCGGTGGTGGCGCCCTGCCGAACCCGAGGTGGCGGGCCTTCGGCGCCAACCCCCCGCTGACCACGATCGCTCAGCCGGCCGGCTTCTCGCCCGACAACTCGCTGATCGAGTGCTGGTTCGCCGGTACCGCCGGGTGCAGCGACGGCGAGGTGCAGGAGAACGTCGCGTCGTTCGGTCCGTGGGACCAGCTCAACGGCGCCCCGAGCTTCACCACGATCGGCAACAACGCCAACACGCACGAGGCCTGGGCCAGCTTCCTGACCCCCGGCGGGGCAGCCCAGGCACCGATCTCGCCGACGCGGGACTACACGGAGAAGTTCACCGACGTCTGGAACAACTCCGGGTGCGGGCTGGACAACTTCACCCCGGGCGGCAACGACATCAACGCCGTCACCGGCAACCTGTTCACCGGCCACAACCGGATCCACGACTTCGCCTACTCCCTGGGCTTCACCGAGCGGAACTACAACCTCCAGCTCGCCAACCAGGGTCGCGGCGGCGCGGGCAACGACCCGGAGATCGGCAACGTACAGGCGGGTGCGGCCAGCGGCGGCGCGGCCGGGATGTACATGGGTCGCAACAACGCCAACCAGATCGCCCTGCAGGACGGCGTGCCCGGGATCACCAACCAGTACCTCTTCCAGCCGATCGCGGGTGCTTTCTACTCGCCGTGCACCGACGGGTCGCTGGACACCGGCATCTACGGCCACGAGTACACGCACGCCACGTCCAACCGAATGGTGGGAGGCCCCGACGACGGTCTGACCTCCGAGCAGGGCGGCGCCATGGGCGAGTCCTGGAGCGACCTGGTCGCCGCGGAGTACCAGTTCGAGAACGACTACGCCCTCGGTGCCCTGGCCGACGGCTCCACGGCCAACCCGTGGTCGTTGGGTTCCTACACGACCGGGAACTTCGACAAGGGAATCCGTGACTACGCGATTAACAACAACCCGCTGAACTACTCCGACTACGGCTTCGACACCACCGGAGCCGAGGTGCACGCCGACGGCGAGATCTGGAACGGCACCCTCTGGGAGGTCCGCCAGGCCCTGGTCAACAAGTACGACGGGCAGTTCCGCTACACCGACAAGGGCCTGCAGGACCTCTGTGCCGATCCGTCAGCAGATCCCACCGGTCAACCGGCTGCGGCAAGCTGCCCTGGCAACCGGCGCTGGCTGCAGCTGATCTTCGACGCCTGGCTGCTCCAGTCCGGCGCCACCGACATGCTGCAGGCCCGCAACGCGATGCTGGCCGCCGACTGGATGCGCTTCGGCGGTGCCAACCAGGACCTGATCGCCTCCGCCTTCGCCCGTCGAGGCATGGGCGCCGACGCCTTCACGCCGGACGCGGACTCCGAGGACGTGGTGCCCAGCTTCCGCTCGGCGTCCGGCAACAACTCGGCGGTCACCTTCACCTCGACCAGCGCGGGCAAGGTCTACGTCGGCAGCTACGAGGCCCGGGTCACCCCGGTCGCCGATACCGCCACGCGTGAGAGCGCCACCGCGACGTTCACCCCCGGCGTCTACCGGATGACGTTCGTGTCGCCGACCAACGGCTTCCGTCGCTTCATCCTCACGGTGCCGGACAACGGGATCGCGTTCAGGCAGCCGATCGACGACGCCGCCGCCAACGTCGCCGGCTTCGAGCGAGGAGCCCGGGTGATCACCGGGGCCACGACCGCCGGCTCGCGCAACGCGGTCTCGCTGATCGACGGCACCGAGACCTCGAACTGGGCCGGGGTCACCCCGGCCCACGTGGACGAGTCCACGCCCGGCGTGGCGGTCTCCCTGGCCGGCGGCCTGCAGACGATCAGCTCGGCCAAGGTCAGCGCGCTGCTGCGCCCGGCCCCGGCCGACCCCGACGCGCTGCCCCTGCTGGCGGACGGCTCCCGGCTCGACGACGACCCGGACGCCGGGTCGCGGTTCACCGCGCTGCGCCAGTTCGCCCTCCAGGCGTGCACCACGGGCTGTGAGGACCCCGCGAACTACACGACGTTCTACACCTCACCCGCCGACGCCTTCCCTGGTGACATCCCGCGCCCGGTGGCCCCGGACCAGACGCTGCGCACGTTCCGCTTCTCCCCGGTCCAGGCCGCTGCGGTCCGGCTCGTGGCCCTGGAGAACCAGTGCACCGGCCAGGCCCGGTACGCCGGCGAGCAGGACAACGACCCGAGCAACTCGACGGACTGCAAGACCAACACCGACCGGGGCACGATCGTGCACGCCGCCGAGCTCCAGGTCTTCGCGGACTCGATCCCCGACGACCCGGCCGAGGCCTCCTTCGGCTCGGGCGCCCGGGGCTCGGGCACCGCGGGCCAGGGCACCAACGCTCTGCCGCTGGCGGGCCAGGCATCGCTGGTGAACCCCGGCCCCGCCGCGGTCCGGTCTCCGGGCCGGACGAAGACCCGGATCCGGCCGGCGCGGGTGCAGTAGGTCGCGGGCAACGAGTGGCCCCGATGACCGCGGGTGAGGGGCACGACCTACCGGGATCGCCGGGACCTCACGCACGTCTTCGGGATCCGTTTCGCCTGCCGCAGGCCGCGTCCACGAGCTCGAAGTCCTGCAAGGTCGTCCTGACGGTGGTGCGGAACCGCCCGAGGGGCGGACCCGATGAGTTCTGTCGACGCCGGCGGTCATCATCAGGACACCCCCGCACCGACCCGAGGGAGACCACGCCATGACCGCTCGCCTCAACCCCTACCTCAACTTCCGCGGCGAGGCTCGCGTCGCGATGGAGTTCTACCAGTCCGTCTTCGGCGGCGACCTGACGACGAGCACCTTCGCTGACTACGGCGGATGGGCGTGCCCGTGGCCGAGCAGGGCACCCTGATGCACTCCCAGCTGCTCGGCCCGACGGGCTGGCGCTGATGGGTGCCGACGTGCCCAGCCACCTGGAGGCACCGACCCCGGCTGGGTTTTCGGTGTCGCTAGGCGGCGGCGACGACGCCACGCTGCGAGGCCGGTGGGAGGCGCTCAGCGAGGGAGCCGAGATCCGGGAGCCACTGACCGTGGCACCGTGGGGCGACGCCTTCGGCATGCTCTCGGACCGCTTCGGCATCGACTGGCTGGTCAACATCACAGGCACCTCGCCCACGAGCTGACCCCGGGCCTCAACCCGGCCGGGCCAGGCCGGGGGCCGTCCTTCACCAGAGTGTAACCCTGCGTTACAACTTCCCCGTAGGGTGCTGGCGTGACGACTCCCTCGTTCGACCTCGGCCCCGACCACCTCGACCTGCGGGCGTGGGTGCACGACTTCGCCGCCGACGTGGTCCGACCGGCTGCCTCCGAGTGGGACGAGAAGGAGGAGTTCCCGTGGCCCGTGCTGGAGGAGGCCGCTGCGATCGGGCTCTACTCCCTCGACTTCTTCGCCACCCAGAGCTTCGACGAGACCGGGTTGGGCATCCCGGTCACGATGGAGGAGCTCTTCTGGGGAGACGCCGGCATCGGGCTGGCCATCGTCGGCACGGCGCTGGCCGCCGCGGGCGTCAGCTCCCACGGCACGCCCGAGCAGGTCGGGGAGTGGGTGCCCCAGATGTTCGGCTCGCCCGGTGACCTCAAGCTGGGCGCCTTCTGCTCCTCCGAGCCCGATGCGGGCAGCGACGTGGGCGCGATGCGCACCCGGGCGACGTACGACGAGGCCACCGACGAGTGGGTCCTCAACGGCACCAAGACCTGGGCCACCAACGGAGGCATCGCGGACATCCATGTCGTGACCGCGGTCGTCGATCCGGACCTGCGGACCCGCGGCCAGGCCAGCTTCGTGGTCCCGCCGGGCACCAGGGGCCTGAGCCAGGGACAGAAGTTCCACAAGCACGGCATCCGCGCCTCGCACACCGCCGAGGTGGTGCTCGACCAGTGCCGGGTGCCCGGCAGCTGCCTGCTCGGCGGCAAGGAGAAGCTGGATGCCCGGCTGGCCCGGGCTCGCGAGGGCGCCCGCGCGGGAGCCGGCAGCAATGCGTCCATGGCCACCTTCGAGCGGACCCGGCCCGCGGTGGGTGCGCAGGCGATCGGCATCGCCCGGGCGGCGTACGAGGTGGCGCTGGACTACGCCAAGACCCGTGAGCAGTTCGGAAAGGCGATCATCGAGAATCAGGCGATCGCGTTCGCCCTGGCCGACATGAAGGTCTCGATCGACGCCAGCCGGCTGCTGGTGTGGCGGGCGGCGTGGATGGCAAGCCAGGGCAAGACGTTCGACTCGGCCGAGGGCTCGATGTCGAAGCTGTTCGCCGGCGAGACGGCCGTCAAGGTGACGACCCAGGCCATGCAGATCCTGGGCGGCAACGGCTTCACGAGGGAGTACCCCGTCGAGCGGATGTCGCGCGACGCCAAGATCTACACCATCTTCGAGGGCACCTCGGAGATCCAGCGACTGGTCATCGCCCGGGCGATCTCGGGCGCCCCCATCCGGTGATCGCGCCGGGTGCCGGCATGGTGACGGCCGGATCGCCCGCACCGGCTCCGGCAGCGGCACCCGGGTGATCGTCGGGCACGGGCACGACGCCCCGCTGGGGGAGCTGGCGATGCCGGGTGAAGGCCGCCGAGGTCCACCGGGTGCCGCTGGCACCCACCCGGAGGCGGCCTGGCCTCATCGGCGCCACCTAGTAGCTGCTGCGGTCGTTCGCGCCCGCCTCGTCGTCACCGTCGCGGAAAACACCTGGAGCCGGGGGGGGGGGGGGGGGGGGGCGCGCCCCGGGCCGCGGGCCCGGCGGGCCCCGGCGGCCCCGCCCCGCCCCGGGGGGGGCGGGGGGGGGCGGCCGGCGCCCCCGCGGGCGGGGGGGGCGCAGC
>JAJAYJ010000181.1 GCA_026786275.1 Nocardioides sp.
GCTCAGCGGGACGCCGTTCATGCTCAAGGGCGTGGGCCGCCGGGCCCCCCCCCCGGGGGGCCGCCCCCCGGGGGGGGGGGGGGTCTCGGGGGGCCACCCAGGGGGGAACAAACCCCCCCGCCCCCCCCCCCCCGGGGGGGGGGGCCCCCGCGGCCCACGCCCTTGAGCATGAACGGCGTCCCGCTGAGCTGGTGCCACGTCTCGCGCATCCAGGCGACGTCGTCCCAGGTCGGCGGGGTGGTGGTCATCCACTCGTAGTACGCGCCGAAGAAGGTCGGGCCCTTCGTCTCACCGGGCTTGGCCAGGTTGGGCGCCCTCAGGTCGGGGATGGTGCCGGTCCGGCCGAACGCGTAGAGCCAGCGCGGCTTGGTCACGACCTGGGGCGCCATCCGGATCATGGTCTTGAG
Source organism: Nocardioides sp. (assembly GCA_026786275.1). Lineage (GTDB taxonomy): Bacteria > Actinomycetota > Actinomycetes > Propionibacteriales > Nocardioidaceae > Nocardioides. Next base: position 408 of record JAJAYJ010000181.1, read on the forward strand.
GTCGACCTTCTCGGGGATCTCGGGGCTGCCCCAGTCGCGTCCCATCGAGAACGACCAGTCCAGGGTGGCGATCAGGCCCTTGGCCCCGGCGGCGTGGGCCCGCTCCATCCTCTGCACCATCACGTCACGGTCGCCGGTCCAGTACATCTGGAAGAACGTGGTGGCCCCGGTGGCGGTGACCTCCTCCACCGACTTGGAGGCGAAGTTCGACAGGCCGATGACGGTGCCTCGGGCTGCGGCGGCCCGGGCCACCGCGACCTCGCCGTCGGGGTGCACGGCCTGCACGCCGGTCGGCGACATCAGGACCGGCAGGGCGAGCGGCTGTCCCATCAGGGTGGTCGCCATGGACCGCGCCGGTTGCAGGCCCGCGACGTGCGGCGCGAACCCGAGCTCGGCGAAGGCCGCCTCGTTGTCGTCGATCGTCTGTCCCCGCTCCGAGCCCGCGACCAGCGCGGCGTACACCGGGGCGGGCAGCCGTTTGCGGGCCCGCACCTGCGCGACGGCCACCGACTCGAACCAGGGGTTCTGCTTCCAGGGGTTCTCGACCTTCACGAGCCGCAGCCCTTCTGGCCGCCGGCCGGCTCGAAGCCGGCCAGCGGATCCTCGGCACACGCCGAGACGGGCGGGCGCCTGGTCAGCTGCAGCATCACCGGCTGGTTGCGCCCGGGCTCGGCCCGGGAGTGGTCCTGGCTCGCGGCCGGGATCGTCCGGTCGCCGAGCAGCGCGGTCTCGCCGTAGCCCTGCACGCACTCGGGGTCGGGACCGTCGAGCGGCAGACCCGTGAAGAACTTCGCCGCCATGCAGCCACCCCGGCAGGAGTCGTAGAACTGGCACGTGGCACAGGCGCCACCGGTCTGCGGCGAACGCAGCTGCATGAACAGCTCGGAGGTCTGCCAGACCCGCTGGAAACCGCCCTCGGCCAGCAGGTTGCCGGCCAGGAAGTCGTCGTGGATCGCGAACGGGCACGCGTAGACGTCACCGACCGGGTCGATCAGGCAGACCACCCGACCCGCACCGCAGAGGTTGAGGCCCGGCAGGGACTCCCCGAACGCCGCCAGGTGGAAGAACGAGTCGCCGGTCAAAACGCCGTCGCCGTGCGCCATCAACCAGTCATACAGCACGCGCTGCTGCTGCGGCAGCGGGTGCAGGTCGTCCCACACGTCCGCGCCGCGACCACTGGGCCGCAGCCGGGTCAGCCGCAGGGTCGCGCCGTAGGAGTCGGCAAGGGCCTTGAGCTCGTCGAGCTGGCCGATGTTCTCGCGGGTGCAGACGACCGAGATCTTGGCGTCGGAGAAACCAGCGTCGCGCAGGTTCTCCAGTGCGCTCAGCGCGGTGGCGTAGGATCCGGTACCGCGCACGTGGTCGTTGACCTCCGCCGTCGCGCCGTCCAGCGAGATCTGCACGTCGACGTAGCCCCCGCAGGCCGGGCTGGCCAGGAACCGGGCGCGCTCGGGGGTGATCCGGACCCCGTTGGTGGAGAACTTCACGCCCACCTGGTGGTCGACGGCGTACTCCAGCAGGTGCCAGAAGTCCGGGCGGATCGTCGGCTCGCCGCCGCCGATGTTGACGTAGAAGACCTGCATCCGCTGCAGCTCGTCGATCACGGCCTCGCACTGCTCGGTGCTCAGCTCGCGGGGGTCCCGCTTGCCCGAGGAGGACAGGCAGTGGGCACAGGCCAGGTTGCAGGCGTAGGTCAGCTCCCACGTCAGACAGATCGGCGCATCCAGGCCCAGCTCGAACTCCTCGATCCGGGTTCCGTTCCTCGTGGCCGGCCGGCGCCCGGCCGGGCGCTGCTGCACCGTGGTCATGCCGCCGCCGTCCGGGGACGGATCATGTCGGTGCGGGCCAGCCCGGCCAGCGCGGCGGCGTACGCCGGGTGCTGGGCCTCGGCGATCCCCGAGGCCCGCAGGGCGGAACGGACGTCCGGGTGCTCACCCAGGCAGCGCACCAGGGTGACCAGCTCAGGACGCTTGAGGAAGGTCAGCCGGCGGTTGCCGAAGTGGTAGGCCAGCGCCCCGAACGGCTCGGGCCGCAGCGCCACGGACGGCGAGAGTCCCCACGGCTCGTCGAGCAGCGGGTCGGGCATCAGTAGACGCCGCACATGCCGTCGATCGACACCTCTTCGATCAGGTCCTCGGCGACGAGGTCGGTCTCGGTGGCCTGCTCTGTGGTCGGCTCTGTGGTCGGCTCGAGGTTCATGGGGATGCCCTTCCAGACGAATGTGGTGCGCGTCACATTAATGGCACTGGTGGCCAAAAGAAACCCCCGACCCCGCGGTAACTTGGCGCCCGTGACGCCTGAGCGACTCCCCGCGCCCTCCTTGAAGGGACGACCCGTTGCCACCACGCACGGGGAGATCGAGAGCGCCGCGTTCCGGCTCTTCGCCGAGCGTGGGTTCGAGAGCACCACCCTCGCGGACATCGCTCGCGAGGTGGGGGTGGGCCGCCGCACCCTGTTCCGCTACTTCAGCTCCAAGAACGACATCGCCTGGGGCCAGTTCGACACGACCCTGGAGGGCTTTCGCCAGGTCTTCCAGGAGCTGCCCGAGGACCTCCCGGTGCACGAGGCCGTCCGGCTCGCGGTCCGCAGCTTCAACGACCTGCCCGAGGGCGCCCAGGCCCAGCACCGGGCCAGGATGCGGCTGATCCTCGAGACGCCGGCCCTGCAGGCGCACTCGGTGCTCCGCTACGCCGAGTGGCGGGCCGTGATCATGGACTACGTGGCCCGGCGCCACGGCCTGCCCCCCGGTGACCTGCTGCCCCGCACCGTCGGGCACGTGGCCCTGGCCGTGGCGCTGGCGGCGTACGAGGCGTGGCTGGACGACGAGGACAGCGTGCTGGGTGACCTGCTCGACGAGGCCCTGGCCGACCTGCGCCGACACCTCGCGCCGTGAGGCTCGGCGGACCCGCCCCCCGCCTCAGCACGGGTCCGTGGCCCTGGCCAGGTCGACGCAGGCGGGTCGGGGTGAGGGGACGGCCCGTACGTTGGGCGGGTGCCCCACTACGACCTCGTGCTCATCGGGACCGGCTCCGGCAACACCATCCTCGACGAGAGGTTCGACGACCTCAGCATCGCGGTGATCGAGCGGGGGGCCTTCGGCGGCACCTGCCTGAACCGCGGGTGCATCCCCTCCAAGATGTTCGTGCACCCGGCCGAGGTCGCCGACGCGGCCGCGGGCGGCCCCCGGCTCGGCGTCCGCACGTCGTACGACGGCGCCGACTGGCCCGCGATCCGCGACCGGGTCTTCGCCAAGATCAACCCGCTCGCCCGCGGGGGCAAGGCCTACCGCGAGGAGGCCTCCCATATCACCGTGCACACCGGCACCTGCCGCTTCACGGGGGACCGCACGCTCGTCGTGGACCTCGAGGCCGGTGGATCGGTCGAGGTCACCGGGGACCGGGTCGTGATCGCGACCGGCGGTCGGCCGGTCGTGCCCGACATCCCTGGTCTCGACCAGGTCACCGTGCACACCAGCGACGACGTCATGCACCTGGAGTCGCTGCCGCGTCGTCTCGGCGTCGTCGGTGGTGGCTACGTGGGCTCTGAGCTGGCCCACGTCTTCGCGTCGTACGGCAGCGAGGTGGTGCAGGTCGACGGCTCGTCGGTGCTGCTGACCACCCTGGACGAGGACGTCTCGCGGCTCTTCACCGACGCGGTCCGCACGCAGTGGGACGTCCGGCTCGAGGCCGAGCTGGAGCGGGTCGAGCCCGGACCGGACGGTGCGATGACGCTGCACCTCAGCGACGGCAGCCAGGCCGAGGTCGACGTGCTGCTGGTCGCGGTGGGTCGCCGACCCAACAGCGACCTCCTCGACCTCGACACCGCGGGCGTCCAGGTCGACGACAAGGGTCTGATCATGGTCGACGAGCACCAGCGGACCACCGCCCAGGGCGTGTTCGCTCTCGGCGACGCCTCCAGCCCCGAGCCGCTCAAGCACGTGGCCAACCAGGACGCCCGGGTGGTGCAGCACAACCTGCTGAACCCCGACGACCTCGTGGTCTCCGACCACCGCTTCGTGCCGCAGGCCGTCTTCGCCTCACCCCAGGTCGCGAGCGTCGGGCTGACCGAGGCAGAGGCCCGCGAGCAGGGCATCGACGTCGCGGTGGCCACCAGGGAGTACGCCGACACCGCCCACGGCTGGGCCCTGGTGCAGGAGGAGACCGGTCACTTCGTGAAGCTGCTGGCCGACCGGGGCACCGGGCGCCTCGTGGGCGCGCACCTGATCGGGCCGCAGGCCTCGGTGCTGGTGCAGCCTCTGATCCAGGCCATGAGCTTCGACCAGCCGGTGGTCGGCCTGGCCCGCGGCCAGTACTGGATCCACCCCGCGCTGACCGAGGTGGTCGAGAACGCACTGGTCGACCTGGAGGCCGAGCTCGGCGCCTAGGTGGACCGGCAGCGAACCTGTGCGGACGTCCGGGCGGACGTCCGGGGGGGCAGGTACCGTTCCGGGGGAACCGGAGCGACGCGGCTCGTGCCAGGCTCGGGCCATGCCCATCCCGACCCGCGCCTACGCCCATGTCCGTCTCACCGTCACCGACATCGAGCGGTCCCGCACGTTCTACGACGACGTCTTCGGCCTCCCGGTGGCCTTCGAGCTCCCGCCAGACGCCGACGAGGCGACCAAGAAGCAGCTGTCGTTCCTCTACGGCGGCGTGATCTACGCCCTCGGCAGCTCGCTGCTGGGCCTGCGCCCCGTCTCCGACACCGCCTTCCACGAGGACACGACCGGCCTCGACCACGTCTCCTTCGCCCTCGACTCGCGCGACCAGATGGACGAGGCGGTCGCCCACCTCGACACGCTCGGCGTCGCCCACCAGGGCGTCAAGGACATCGGCGTCGGCTACATCCTGGAGTTCCGCGACCCCGACAACATCGCGCTCGAGCTGTTCGCCCCCAAGCCCTGACCTTGTACGCACGCGGCGCACGACGGCCGCTCACCCTGCACGGGGTGGGCGGCCGTCGCGGCGCCGGACCGGAGGACTCGTGGACGCCGACCGCTACTTCCTGATCGCCGGCGTAGCCCTGCTGCTCGCCGTGGTCCTGCCGACCCTGCTGCACCGGTTCGCGGTCTCCCCGCCCCTGGTGCTGCTGCTCCTCGGGGTGGCCCTCGGGCTCACCCCCATCGCCGACGGCCTCGCGGTCGACGTGAGCGACCTCGAGGGTGACCGGGTGCTGGTCGAGCACGTCACCGAGCTGACCGTGCTCGCCGCGCTGATGGGGGTGGGCCTGGCCATCGACCGCCCGCTGCACCTGCTGCGCCGCTCGTCTTGGGGCCGCTGGTCGCAGACCTGGCGGCTGATCGGGATCGCGATGCCGTTGTGCGTGCTCGCCGTGGCGCTGCTCGGCTGGGCGGCCCTGGGCCTGGCCCCCGCGACGGCCCTGCTCCTGGGGGCCGTGCTGTCGCCCACCGACCCGGTCCTCGCCTCCGACGTGCAGGTCGGCGGACCCGGCTCCTCGATCGCCGAGGACCAGCCGGACGCCGAGGACCCCAGCACGGTCACGGAGGCCGGGGAGGTCAGGTTCTCCCTGACCTCCGAGGCCGGTCTCAACGACGGGCTGGCCTTCCCCTTCGTGCACCTGGCCCTGCTGGTGGCCGCGGGTGGGTCACTGCTCGGCGGAGCCGTCGAGTGGGTCGCCTGGTTCGTGGTCGGCAAAATCGTGATCGGGGTCGCTGTCGGGGTGCTGGTCGGACGCCTGCTCGGGGTCGCCGTCTTCCGGTCCCGGCGGCAGTCGTTGCGGCGCGCCGAGCAGGGCGAGCCGCTGGTGGTGCTCGCCGCGCTCCTGACGACCTACGGTGTCGTCGAGCTGGTGCACGGGTACGGCTTCGTGGCCGTCTTCGCGTGCGCGATGGCGCTGCGCTCGGCCGAGCACCGCCACGACTACCACCGCGAGATGCACGACGTGATCTCGCGGCTCGAGCGGCTGCTCACCCTGCTGGTCCTGCTCCTGCTCGGCATCTCGCTGTCGGCCGGGCTGCTCGACCAGCTGGACTGGCGCGGCGTGGTCGTCGCCGTGGCCTTGACCTTCGTGGTCCGCCCGGTCGCCAGCCTGGTCGCGCTGGGCGTCGCGCCGCGCCGGGACCCGCAGCCCGGCGGCCTGACCCGTCGCAGCCGACGTGCGGTCGCGTTCTTCGGGGTGCGCGGGGTCGGCAGCCTGTACTACGTGGCGTGGGCCACCGGCGAGAGCGACGTGGCCGACGCCGGCTGGCTGTGGTCGACGGTGGCCTTCACCGTGGCGCTGTCCGTGGTCGTGCACGGCGTGACCTCGACGCCGGTGATGCAGCGCCTGGAGGACGAGCCTGCCCCGGCTCCGGCCCAGTCCTAGTGCCCGACCGGGCTCGGCGCCGCCGGTCGCCTGCGGGTCACCGGACCGTGGCGGTGGTGAGCCTGGAGAGCGTGGCCACGTCGGCGACCCGCTGCTCGGGCGTGGCCGCCAGCGGGTTCAGCAGCAGGGTGGTCACACCGGCGGCCTCGAACTCGGCGAGATGCTCCGCGACGTGGGCCTCGTCCCCGATCAGTGAGATCGCCCGTACCAGCTCCTCGGGCACGGCCGCCGCGGCGTCGTCCTTGCGGCCACCGAGGTAGAGGTCCTGGATCTCGGCCGCCTCGGACTCGTAGCCGTAGCGGCAGGCGAGCTGGTTGTAGAAGTTCTTGTCGCGCGCACCCATCCCGCCGATGTAGAGCGCGAGCTGGCGGCGGACCGCGGTGATGCTGGCCGGGTCGACCTCGCCCACCGCGAAGTTGATCTGCAGCTGGATGTCGAGCGGGCCCAGCGAGGCGTCGCGCAGCGCGTGGCCCTGCTCGAGGGACTCGCCGAACGCGGCCTGGTACTTCGTGGGGTGGAAGAAGAGCGGCTGCCAGCCCTCCGCGATCTCGGCCACCATCGCCACGTTCTTCGGGCCCAGTGCGGCGATCGAGATCGGGATCTTGTCGCGGACCGGGTGGTTGATCAGCTTCAGCGGCTTGCCGAGGCCCGATCCGCCGTGCTCCTTGGTGAGCGGGATCTGGTAGTGCTTGCCGTCGTGCACGACCGGCTCACGGCGCCACACCTGGCGGCAGACCTCGACCACCTCGCGGGTGCGGCCGAGCGGGGCGTCGTACCTCAGGCCGTGGAAGCCCTCTACGACCTGCGGGCCGGAGGCCCCCAGACCCAGGGTGAAGCGGCCGTTCGAGACGAAGTCGAGGCCGGCGGCGGTCATCGCGGTCAGCGACGGGGTGCGGGTGTAGATCTGCAGGATCGCCGACATCAGCTCGACCTTCCTGGCCCGCGCCGCGATGTAGCCCAGCTGGCTGACCGCGTCGAAGGAGTAGGCCTCGGGGATGGCGACGAGCTGCAGGCCCGCGGCCTCGTAGTCCACGATCTGCTCGACCGTCTCCTCGAACCCGCCGGCGTAGTCGATGATCATGCCGATCCGCATGAGGTGCCCCTTCGTCGGTGGCGACCGTCGTCGGGCGCCTGGGGTCATCATGCCGCGCCCCGGGACGGCTGCTCCTCGGGGTCGGGCGCGAACTAGCCTGCGGTGATGGCGACCCACTGGACCCTCGGTTGCGACGCGGCCGATCCGCACCGGCTGGCCGCGTTCTGGTGCCTGGCGCTGGGCTACGTGCCCGAACCCGGGTACGACGACCCGCACGGGGCCTCGATCGTCGACCCCGACGGTCGTGGACCGGCGATCGGGTTCCTGCGGGTGCCCGAGGCGAAGGCGGCCAAGAACCGGGTGCACGTCGACCTCCGGGTGGCCGGGGAACCGCCCTGGGACCTCGCGCAGCGGGAGCGGCTGATCCGGGCCCGGGCGACGGAGCTGACCGCGGCGGGCGCGAGCCACGTGCGCGACGAGTCCTACGGCGAGCAGCAGCTCGCCCACGTGGTGATGACCGATCCCGAGGGCAACGAGTTCTGCATCGCCTGAGCTCGGCGTACCCCGCCCGTCTCAGCCGGTGCGGCTGCCGGCGGCCCGGTGCCGCCAGCGGGTCGCGCCCACGTGCCAGGCACCCGTGCACCACAACGCCCAGCCGATCAGCACCGGCTGGAAGAAGAGTCGGACCACCCGCGAGGTGGTCGTGTCGAGGCCGAACGAGTCGGTGCCCGTGGCGAGCTGCGAGACGTTGCCGGGGAAGACCGCCACGAACAGCGCGGCCACCGCGAGGCCGACCCAGGCCCGTCGAGAGGACGGCGCGACCAGCAGCGCGAGGCCGAGCCCAACCTCGACCACGCCGGAGACCTGGACGACCAGGGTCCGGGCCGGCAGCCACGTCGGCACCTGGCCCAGGAACGACTCGGTCGCCCGGAAGTGCGCCACCCCGGCGACGACCAGGAAGACACCGAGCAGCACGCGAGCGGCGGTCCTGAGGATGGGCACCCGAGCCACGATAGGGGCCGTCTGCGAACCTCGGGACATGACGCTCTCGACGCTCGACCTGGGACATCTGCGACGCTGCGTGGACCTCGCGCTGGAGGCGCTGGAGGACGGTGACGATCCCTTCGGCTCCGTGCTGGTCGACGCCGACGGGCAGGTGCGTCGGGAGGAGCGCAACGCGGTCGGTGGGGGCGACCAGACCCGTCACCCCGAGCTCGCCCTGGCCCGGTGGGCCGCGGAGCACCTCGAGCCCCGTGAACGGCGCGACGCCTGCGTCTACACCTCCGCAGAGCACTGTCCGATGTGCGCCGCCGCCCACGGCTGGGTGGGTCTGGGCCGGATCGTGTACGCCGTGTCGTCGGCGCAGCTGTCCGGCTGGCTCAGCGACTGGGGTGCGCCTGCGGGCCCGGTCCGGACGCTGCCGGTCGACGACCTGGTGCCCGGCATCCTGCTCGACGGACCGGCCCCCACGCTCCTCGAGGAGGTGCGGGCCCTGCACCGGCGCCGGTTCGAGTGGCTGACCAGCTGACGGTGGCGGCCACGACGTCCTGAGCCGGTTCCACCTGTGCGCTGCGCCGGTGTCACGCGCTGTTGCCCCGCACAGCGTCGTCGAGGGTGATCCGGGCCGCACCGTCGGCGTATACGCGTCGTCGGTGAACGTCAGCTGCAGCCTCCCACCTCGCCGGAAGCGGGGCCTGTCGACGACGGGTCGTGGCCCCGACCACCCCTCTGCGCGGAATGCCCCTCCCGAGGACCTCGTTGGGCCGATCATGACGACTCTTGCGATCATCGGAGCAGGCCAGGGGCTCGGCGCTGCCGTCGCCCGTCGATTCGGCAGGGAGGGCTTCTCGGTCGCCCTGATCTCCCGCCACCAGGGCCGGCTGGACGCGCTCGCCGCCGAGCTGGAGCGCGACGGCGTGCAGGCCAGGGGGTACGTGGCCGACGTCCGCGACCCGGCCTCCATCGCCGCCGCGCTCGAGAAGGCCGCCGAGGAGCTCGGCCCGGTGGAGGTGCTGCAGTACAGCCCACTGCCGCAGAAGGACTTCATGCGCCCGGTCCTGGAGACCACCCCCGCCGACCTGGTCGGCCCGATCGAGTTCTCCATCTACGGACCCGTGGCGGCCGTGCACCAGGTCGTGCCCGGCATGCGCTTCCTGCCCAAGGACCACGGCCAGGACCGCGGCACCATCTTGTTCGTCAACGGCGGTTCGGCGGTCAAGCCCGGACGCAACGTGACCGGCACCTCGGTCGCCTTCGCCGGCCAGGCGGCGTACGCCGAGCTGCTGCACGAGGTGCTCGGTGAGGAGGGCATCCAGGTCTCCCAGCTGATCATCGGCGGCCGGATCGACGCCGACGACGAGAAGAAGAGCCCGACCGCCCTGGCCGAGCACCTGTGGCGCCTGCACTCCGAGCGGGACACGTTCCGCTTCCAGGTCGACGAGGACTGACCCCCGGGGTCTTGACCCGGAGCGCACTCCAGGGCGCAGGCTTGGCCTGCGCACCGACGTCACGACCCACCACCCGGCACCCACGACCGAAGGAGCACCACCCATGAGCAAGACCTGGTTCATCACCGGCACGTCCCGCGGTTTCGGCCGGGAGTGGACGATCGCCGCGCTGGAGCGCGGCGACACGGTCGCCGCCACCGCGCGCGACGCCGCCAGCCTGCAGGAGCTCGTCGACCGGCACGGTGACGCGCTCCTGCCCATCCAGCTCAACGTCAACGACCGGGCAGCCGCCTTCGCCGCGGTCGCCCGGGCCCACGAGCACTTCGGCCGACTCGACGTGGTCGTCAACAACGCCGGCTACGGCCACTTCGGCATGATCGAGGAGCTGAGCGAGGCCGACGCCCGCGACCAGATCGAGACCAACCTGTTCGGCGCCCTGTGGGTCACCCAGGCTGCGATCCCGTTGCTGCGCGAGCAGGGCAGCGGGCACATCATCCAGGTGTCCTCGATCGGCGGCATCTCGGCGTTCCCGACGGTGGGCATCTACCACGCCTCCAAGTGGGGCCTCGAGGGCTTCAGCCAGGCCCTGGCCCAGGAGGTCGCCGGCTTCGGCATCAAGGTGACCCTGGTCGAGCCCGGCGGCTTCTCCACCGACTGGGGCGGCGCGTCGGCCCGGCACTCCGACGAGCTCGATGTGTACGCCGACGTGCGGGAGGCGGCCGCCACCCGTCCGAGCCGCGGCGGTACGCCGGGCGACCCCGTCGCGACCCGCGGCCCGATCCTGGAGCTCGTCGACGCCGACGAGCCGCCGCTGCGGGTCTTCTTCGGCGAGCTGCCGCTGAGCATCGCCAAGGCCGACTACGAGAAGCGGCTCGCCACCTGGGAGGCGTACCAGCCCCTCGCGGTACGGGCCCACGGCGGCAGCAGCAGCTGAGCGTGACCGGGTCGGGTCTCCTGGCGGGCCTGCTGCCCGCGGCGGTCTCGACGGTGCAGACCCAGCACGACCTCGACGAGCGGCTCCTGGTGAGCGAGGAGCCGTTCGTCGCGACCGCGGTCGCGGGCCGGCGGCGCGAGTTCGCGACCGGGCGGGCCTGCGCCCGCCGGGCCCTGGCCGGGATCGGGGTGGCGCCGGTGGCCCTGCTGCCGGGTCCCCGCGGTGCGCCGGTGTGGCCCGCCGGCGTGGTCGGCAGCCTGACCCACTGCAGCGGGCTGTGCGCCGTCGCCGTGTCCCGTGACTGCGAGGTGCTCGGGCTGGGGATCGACGCCGAGGTGCACGCTCCGCTCCCCGACGGCGTGCTCGACGTGGTGGCCCGTGCCGCCGAGCAGGAGCGTCTGGCCTCACTGGGCCCGGGCGCGGCCTGGGACCGGGTGCTGTTCAGCGCCAAGGAGTCGGTCTACAAGGTGTGGTCACCGGCCACGGGGACCTGGCTCGCCCACGAGGAGGTCGACGTCCGGATCGGTCCCGGCGGCACGTTCACGGCCCGGCTGCTCCGGCCCGGTCTGGTCCTGGGCGGCCGACCGCTCGACACGCTCGCCGGTCGCTGGGCGGTCGACCCCGACCATGTGGTGACCGCGATCGCCGTGCTCGCCGCGGGAGCCTCCTAGACGACCCGGGGGCCGCGACGACCCGCCACCAGCGCCAGCAGCAGCACCGCGACCGAGACCCCGGGCGCCACCAGGCCAGTGGTCTGCAGGCTCTGCGTGAGCCGGACGGCCTCGTGGTGCGCGACCCGGTTCGCGTCGACCCAGACCCTGCGGAACTCCGCGCCACGCACCACGGCGGCGACGGCCCGGGCCACCACCGGGCGGGCCACCAGGACCTCCTCGTCCGACAGGTCGCCGAGACTGAGCACGTCCGCGGCCCGGTCCAGCAGCAGCTCACGGGCCGCCTCGCGCACGGCGGGGTCGTCGGCCAGCGGGGTGACGGCCGCGACGTAGGCGTCGGTGTCGATGACGCGCTCGGAGGCCCACGCCGACACCAGCGCGAGCGGCAGCAGCAGGCAGGCGAGCAGCGCGCAGAGTCGCGCGAGGCTCTGCCGCACGCCCTAGCGACCCTTCCAGACCGGTGGGCGCTTCTCGGCGAACGCGGTCGCCCCCTCGAGGGCGTCCTCGGAGGTGAAGACCGGGCCCGTCAGCTCGTCTTGACGCGCCCACCCCTCCGCAGCGGTCCAGTCGGTGGCCGAGCGGGCGATCTGCTTGCTGACCACGACGGCGAGCGGACCGTTGGCGGCGATGGTCGCGGCCAGCGCGAGCGCACCCTCGAGGGCGCCGCCCTCGGGGGTGACCTGGTTGACCAGGCCCAGGTCGGCGGCGCGTCGAGCCGTGATGGGCGCACCGGTGAGCAGCATCTCGAGCGCGACCGCGTGGGGGATCCGCTGCGCCAGCAGCATCGCCGCCCCGGCCCCGGCGACGAGCCCCCGCGTCACCTCCGGCACCCCGAACCGCGCCGTCTCGGCGGCGACCACGAGGTCGCAGGCCAGCAGCAACTCGAAGCCACCGGCCAGGGCCCAGCCCTCGACCGCGCCGATCAGCGGCTTGCGTGGCGGGGCCTGCACGATGCCGCCGAAGCCCCGGCCGGGCACGTACGGCATCTCGCCGCCCATGAAGGCCACCAGGTCCATGCCGGAGCAGAAGGTGCCGCCCGCGCCGGTGAGCACCCCGACCCGCAGCTCGTCGGTGCCGTCCAGCTCGTCGAGCGCCGCGGCGATGCCACGCGCCACGTCGGCGTTGACGGCGTTGCGGACCGCAGGACGGTTGAGGGTGATCACCAGCACGCCCTCGCTCCTGTGCGCCAGGACCGCCGGTGCCGTGCTCTCGCTCATGCGGATGCCTCTCGGGTCGGGTCCCGGACATCCAAGCAGGTCCCGGTGACGGGTGGCTGTGGCAGCCTCGCGGCATGACACGGCAGCAGTGGGGGGCGCGGCTGTGGCTGGTGCGACCGGTCTACTTCCTGGTCGAGCTCGTCGTCGCGGCCGCCGCCGTCCGCTACAGCTTCGTCGACGACACGGTCAGCGACCTCGGCGCCGTGTTGACCTCGCCGTGGCATCTGCTGATGAACGCGGCGTTCGTCGGGTTCGGCCTGCTGATGGCCCTCGGCGCGGTGCTGCTGGCGGGCCGCTTCGGGGCCGGCGTCACGGTCCTGCTCGTCGTGAGCGGCGCGAGCTCGGCGGCGGTCGGCCTGGTGCCGGTCGACGTGCACCCCGGCCTGCACGTGGTCGTCGCCGCCCCGGTCTTCGTGGCCCAGCCGCTCGCGCTGGTGCTGCTGGGCCGGCGTACCCGCACGCCTGCTCTGGTCCTGGCCGGCGTGGTCTCGCTGCTCGCCGGGGTTGGCTTCCTCGGGCTCGACCTCACCCACGGGTCCGGCGCGATCGAGCGGCTGGCGTTGTGGCCCACGTTCGTCGCCCTGGCCCTCCTCGCGCACCGCGAGCTCGGCGCCGACCGACGTGCGGGGCCGTCCGGCAGGTGAGGGCCCGACCTCGACCCCGTCGACGCCCACCCTCAGGGCAGCGGGCGTCGCTGCCGGGCGGCCAGGGCCCGGCTGACCACGTCACGGACCGGGTACGCCGGGTCGCCGAACCGCGCCAGCGGCACCCACGCCGCCCGGTCGGTGGTGCCGCCCCGCTCCACGACCCGTGGGGCCGCGGTGTCGTGGACCACGGCGGCGAAGACCAGCCCGACGCTGTGGAAGTCCTCGTGACGGCCCGACGGCGCCGTGCCCTCGAAGTGGCTCGACGCCACCTCCAGCACCTCGCCGGCGACGCAGACCAGGCCCGTCTCCTCCGCCACCTCGCGGACCACCGCCACCCGGGGGTCCTCGCCGTGCTCGACGCCGCCACCTGGCAGCGTCCAGTGACCCGGGTGCGGCCCGAGACCGGAGTTGCGGGTCAGCAGCACCCACTCCTCGCGCACCACGAGCGCGTAGGCCGAGACCCGCTGCCGGCGGGTGGCCCCGTGCTCGGCCAGCGCCTCGGTGACCAGCCCGACCGTCGGCACGGACCCGTCCAGCACCGCGGTGAGCGGCTTCCACGCGGCCTCGGAGGTCGAGCCGCCGACCTCCAGCGTGCGCGGCGGCGGCGCGTCGGGCGGGACCCATCCGTCGTACACGATGCGCAGCGAGTGCATGTCCGTGCGCTGCCCGCCCCGCCAGGCGTCGGCCTGGTGCGCGGTGAAGACCCGGGCCTGCCTCCCGACCGTCGCCGCGAGCCCGGTCTCCTCGTGCATCTCGCGCACCACGGCGGCGCGAGGGTCCTCCCCGTGCTCGACCCCGCCACCGGGCAGCGTCCACAGCTCCTTGGTGGTCAGCCGCGGGGCCAACCGGCTGAGCAGGATCTGGTCCTCGCGGACGACCACGGCATAGGCCGCGACCCGCTGCACCCGCGGTCGCCTCGTCATGCGCGTCAATCTACGTGGGACCCCAGGTCGGCTGGACCGCCGAGTGCGGCATCGTGTCGAGCAGCGTCGACTCCGAGCGGGGCAGGGCGTCGCCGCCGAGGTGCGCGGGGTACCACGGCGCCCACTCGCCGGGTCGCGGCCGGTGCTCGGGCAGGTCCTGCAGGGCGACCAGCCCGTCGTGCAGCGCGTGGCCGAGGCGGCGGGTGGTCTCGTCCAGGTCGGCGTCGGGCGGCACGTCGAGGGGCGCGCCGAACCGGACGTCGACCAGCCGGCCGCGGGTCAGGTCGGGACGCGGCAGGGGTGCGTGCAGCGACCGCTTCTGAGCCCACAGCCGCTGGCTGCCCCAGATCGAGACCGGCACCAGCGGCAGCCCGGTCTCCCGGGCCAGGGACGCCGCACCCGGCATCAGCGCGCGCACGGCGTACGCCGCGGGAATGCCGGCCTCGGGGAAGACGCAGACCGCCTCGCCCTCGCGCAGCAGCCGGCGCGCCCTCAGGTACGCCGCCGCGGGGGCCGCGCGGTCCACCGGGATGTGCTGCATCGCGTCCATCAACCGGGCCAGCCGGGGCTGGTCCCAGATGTCACCGCGACACATGAAGCGCACCAGACGACGACCCAGCAGGCCCTTGCCGATGAACAGGAAGTCGGGGAACGAGACGTGGTTGGCGGCCAGCAGCACCGGGCCGTGCCGCGGCACCGTCTCCGCCCCGGCGGTGCGCACCGTGACGTCCAGCGCTCTCAGCACGACCTTCCCGGCGGCGACCGGGGCGCGGTAGGTCGCGTCGTGGCGCCGGCGGCGTCCGCTCACGCGAAGGGCGGCCGGTGGTCGACGGCCAGCGAGCGTCGACCCGCCCAGCGCCAGACCCTGGCGGCCCGGTCGCTGTCCTCGTCGGTGACCAGGTTGCCCAT
Source organism: Nocardioides sp. (assembly GCA_026786275.1). Lineage (GTDB taxonomy): Bacteria > Actinomycetota > Actinomycetes > Propionibacteriales > Nocardioidaceae > Nocardioides. Next base: position 15,513 of record JAJAYJ010000181.1, read on the forward strand.
CCAGCGCAGCGCCAGGGTCATCAGCCAGTCCGAGCGCATGCCCGCGGGGCCCAGCGCCGGCAGCAGCCTGGGGACCGTCACCAGGCCGGCGAGCCGGCGCGCGATCGAGAAGGACTCCCCGTAGTGCTCGCGCAGCAGCCCCGGCCACTGCGTACCGAGGTCGCCCCCGTCGGCCAGCACCTCGGCGACCATCCGGCCGGTCTCGAGGCCGTAGTCGATGCCTTCGCCGTTCAGCGGGTTGACGCACCCGGCGGCGTCGCCGATCAGCGCCCAGTTGGCTCCGGCGACGTTGCTGACCGCACCGCCCATCGGCAGCAGCGCCGACGTGGGCGTCCGCAGCTCCCCGGTGAGCTTGAACTCCTCGCGCCGCTCGTCGGCGTAGAAGCTCATCAGCGGCTTGATGGCGATGTTGGCGGGCCGCTTGGCGGTGGCCAGGGTGCCGACGCCGATGTTGACCTCGCCGGTGCCCCCGGCCGAGGAGCCCAGCGGGAAGATCCAGCCGTAGCCGCTGAGAATCTCGCCGTCCTCGCCGCGCAGCTCGAGGTGGGAGCTGATCCACGGGTCGTCCGACATGGCCGAGTCGATGTAGGCCCGGCCGGCCACGCCGTAGACCGTGTCGCGGTGCCACTGCCGGCCCAGCAGCTTGCCCAGCGGGGAGCGGACGCCGTCGGCGACGACGAGGTTGCGGCAGGCCACCTCGTAGGTGCCCTCGGCGTCGGTGAACACGACCGCGGCGACCCGCTCGCCCTCACGGCGTACGTCGACCGCCCGGGCACCGTCGACGGCCCGGGCGCCGCGGTGGCTCGCCGGGGTCCGCAGGTGGTCGTCGAGCTCAGCCCGGGCCACCGCGGAGCCCCAGTCGGGCAGGTTGCCACCGGGCCAAGGCAGCAGCAGCGTCTGGCCGAAGCCGTGGGCGCGCAGGCCCTGGTTGACGGCACGCTCGCGCAGCCAGCCCTCCAGGCCCAGGGCGGAGAGCTCACCGATGGCACGGGGCGTGAGGCCGTCTCCGCAGGCCTTGTCACGCGGGAAGACGGCGGCATCGGCCAGCACCACGTCGGCGCCACCGCGCGCCGCCCAGGCCGCAGCGGCCGAGCCGGCAGGACCGGCGCCGATGACGAGGACGTCGGTCGACGTGGGACGAGAGTTCACTCCCCCATTCTCGCAGGCGCCCCCTGACTCGGCCTCACCCGCGCCCGCTGGGGTAGTCCCCGCCTTGTCCGCCCCTGATCGGCAGTCTGAGGGGCGATCACAGCAGGGACCACCCCAGCAACGACACGCAAGCGCGAGGCCCGCCCCCGACGGATCGGGAACGGGCCTCGTGACGTGGCTGCTCGGCCTGCGCTAGTTCTGGTACGACCCGAAGTCGAAGTCGTCCAGGGCGACGGCCTGCCCGGCGCCGGTGGCGCCGAACTCGTAGTCGTAGGAGTCGTAGCCCGTGACGGCGTACGCCGCGGCGCGCGCCTCCTCGGTCGGCTCCACCCGGATGTTGCGGTAGCGCTCGAGCCCGGTGCCCGCCGGGATCAGCTTGCCGATGATCACGTTCTCCTTCAGACCACGCAGCGAGTCCGAGCGACCGTGGATGGCCGCGTCGGTGAGCACCCGGGTGGTCTCCTGGAAGGAGGCCGCCGAGAGCCACGACTCGGTCGCCAGTGACGCCTTGGTGATCCCCATCAGCACGGGACGACCCGAGGCCGGTGTGCCGCCCTCGGAGACCACGCGACGGTTCTCCTCCTCGAAGCGCACCCGGTCGACCAGGTCGGAGGGAAGCAGGTTCGTATCCCCCGACTCGATGACCGTGACCCGGCGCAGCATCTGCCGCACGATGATCTCGATGTGCTTGTCGTGGATGGCCACACCCTGCGAGCGGTAGACCGACTGCACCTCGTCCACCAGGTGCTCCTGGGCCCGACGCACACCCAGGATCCGCAGGACGTCCTGCGGGTCGGGCGTGCCGAGCGTGAGCATCTGGCCGACCTCGATGTGCTCGCCGTCGGCGACCAGCAGGCGCGATCGCTTGGACACCGCGTACTCCTGGACCTCGGAGCCGTCGTCGGGCGTGATCAGGACCTTGCGGGCCTTGTCGCTCTCCTCGATCTCGACGCGGCCGGCGGCCTCGGCGATCGGAGAACGACCCTTGGGCGAGCGGGCCTCGAAGAGCTCGACCACGCGGGGCAGACCCTGCGTGATGTCGTCGGCCGAGGCCACCCCACCGGTGTGGAAGGTGCGCATGGTCAGCTGCGTGCCCGGCTCACCGATGGACTGGGCCGCGATGATGCCGACCGCCTCACCGATGTCGACGAGCTTGCCGGTGGCCAGCGATCGGCCGTAGCACTTGGCGCATGTGCCGGTCTTGGCGTCGCAGGTCAGCACGGAGCGGACCTTGATCTCCTCGATGCCGGCCGCGACCAGCTCGCCGATCTTGACGTCGCCGAGGTCCTCGCCGGCGCCGACCAGGACGTCACCCGACTCCGGGTGCTCGATGTCCACGGCCGCCGAGCGGGCGTACGCCGCGGTCTCGGCGTTCTCCGCCTTGACCACCACGCCCTCGGCGTTCTTCTCGCCGATCCGCTTGGGCAGGCCGCGCTCGGTGCCGCAGTCGTCCTCCCGGATGATGACGTCCTGCGACACGTCGACCAGACGACGCGTGAGGTAGCCCGAGTCCGCGGTCCGCAGCGCCGTGTCCGCGAGGCCCTTGCGGGCACCGTGGGTGGCGATGAAGTACTCGAGGACCGTGAGGCCCTCACGGAAGTTGGACTTGATCGGGCGCGGGATGATCTCGCCCTTGGGGTTGGCCACGAGGCCACGCATGGCCGCGACCTGACGGATCTGGTTCATGTTCCCGGAGGCACCGGACTCCACCATCATGAAGATGGGGTTGCGACGGTCGAAGTTGGCCTCCATCGCCTTCCCGACCTCGCTGGCGGCCTCGGTCCAGATCTCGATGAGCTCCTGGCGACGCTCCTCGTCGGTCATCAGGCCACGCTCGAAGTCCTTCTGGACCTTGGCGGCCTGGGTCTCGAAGCGGGACAGGATCTCCTTCTTGTCGTCCGGGGTCGTCACGTCGTCGATCGAGACCGTGACACCCGAGCGGGTCGCCCAGTGGAAGCCGGTGTCCTTCAGGGCGTCCAGGGACGCCGCGACCTCGACCTTGGTGTAGCGCTCGGCGAGGTCGTTGACGATGGCGCCGAGGGCCTTCTTGCCGACCTCGTAGTTGACGTAGGGGTAGTCGGCCGGGAGCGTCTCGTTGAACAGCGCCTGGCCCAGCGTCGTCTGCAGGGTCAGGGAGGTGCCCTGCTCCCAGTCGGCGCCGACCTCGAGGTCGAGCGGCGGGACGATGTCGTCGACCCGGATCTTGACCTTGCTCTGCAGGCTGATCTCGCCCCGGTCGAAGGCCATGATCGCCTCGGCCGGCGAAGAAAACGCGCGACCCTCGCCGCGCTCGCCGTCGCGGTCGGAGGTCAGCCAGAACAGGCCGATGATCATGTCCTGGGAGGGCATGGTCACCGGACGGCCGTCAGACGGCTTGAGGATGTTGTTGGTCGAGAGCATCAGGATCCGTGCCTCGGCCTGGGCCTCGGCGGACAGCGGCAGGTGCACCGCCATCTGGTCACCGTCGAAGTCGGCGTTGAACGCGCCGCACACGAGCGGGTGGATCTGGATGGCCTTACCCTCGATCAGTTGGGGCTCGAAGGCCTGGATGCCGAGGCGGTGCAGCGTGGGCGCCCGGTTCAGCAGCACCGGGTGCTCGGTGATGACCTCCTCCAGCACGTCCCAGACCTCGGGGCGCACGGCGCGCTCGACCATCCGCTTGGCGGACTTGATGTTCTGCGCGTGCGACAGGTCGACGAGGCGCTTCATCACGAACGGCTTGAACAGCTCGATCGCCATGTTCTTCGGCAGGCCGCACTGGTGCAGCTTGAGCTGCGGGCCGGAGACGATCACGGAGCGGCCGGAGTAGTCGACCCGCTTGCCGAGGAGGTTCTGACGGAAGCGACCCTGCTTGCCCTTGAGCATGTCGGACAGCGACTTCAACGGCCGGTTTCCTGGTCCGGTGACGGGACGGCCACGGCGACCGTTGTCGAACAGCGAGTCGACGGCCTCCTGGAGCATCCGCTTCTCGTTGTTGACGATGATCTCGGGCGCGCCGAGGTCCAGCAGCCGCTTGAGGCGGTTGTTGCGGTTGATGACCCGGCGGTACAGGTCGTTGAGGTCGGAGGTCGCGAACCGGCCACCGTCGAGCTGCACCATCGGGCGCAGGTCCGGCGGGATGACCGGGACCGCGTCGAGGACCATGCCCTGCGGCTTGTTGCCGGTCTTGCGGAACGCGTCGACGACGCGCAGCCGCTTGAGGGCGCGGACCTTGCGCTGGCCCTTGCCGGTCGCGATCGTCTCGCGCAGCGACTCGACCTCTCCGGGGATGTCGAAGTCCTCGAGGCGCTTCTTGATCGCCGTGGCGCCCATGTAGCCCTCGAAGTACTTGCCGAACCAGTTCTTCATCTCGCGGTAGAGCATCTCGTCGCCCATCAGGTCCTGGACCTTCAGGGACTTGAAGGTGTTCCACACCTCGTCGAGGCGGTCGATCTCGCGCTGGGCACGGTCGCGCAGCTGCTTCATCTCCCGCTCGGCACCGTCGCGCACCTTGCGGCGTGCGTCGGCCTTGGCGCCCTCGGCCTCGAGCGCGGCGAGGTCCTCCTCGAGCTTCTTGGTGCGGTCCTCCAGCGAGGTGTCGCGACGCTTCTCGAGCCGCTCGCGCTCCAGGGTGATCTTGCCCTCGAGCGAGGACAGGTCCTTGTGTCGCGCGTCCTCGTCGACCGAGGTGATCATGTAGGCCGCGAAGTAGATGACCTTCTCGAGGTCCTTCGGAGCGAGGTCGAGCAGGTAGCCCAGCCGCGACGGGACGCCCTTGAAGTACCAGATGTGGGTCACCGGAGCGGCGAGCTCGATGTGGCCCATCCGCTCACGGCGGACCTTGGAACGCGTGACCTCGACACCGCAGCGCTCGCAGATGATGCCCTTGAAGCGCACCCGCTTGTACTTGCCGCAGTAGCAC
>JAJAYJ010000182.1 GCA_026786275.1 Nocardioides sp.
ATAAAAACACACCGGCCCCGGGCCCCCCCCGCCCCCCCCCAGCACCCCCCCCGGGGCCCCGGGGGGGCCACCTCTAGCCTGGGGCCGTGCTCATCCTCCTGCCCCCCAGCGAGGGAAAGTCCGCACCGAGGCGCGGCAAGCCTCTGGACCTCGACACGCTGAGCTCACCCGGCTTGACCCCGGCTCGGGACGCGGTGCTGAACGCACTGGTCGAGCTGAGCTCCGGCGACGCCGAGCACGCGGCGAGAGTGCTCAACGTGCCCAGGACACAGCCCGGGTTGGTCGACCTCGACGCCCGGGTCCGGACGTCGCCGACCGCCCGCGCCGAGGCCGTCTACGCCGGGGTGCTCTACGAGGCGCTCGACCTGCCCACCCTGTCGACCGCGGCCAGGCGGCGGGCGACCTCACGGCTGCTCGTCACCTCCAGCCTCTTCGGACTGGTCGCACCGGGCGACCGGATCCCGGCCTACCGGCTCTCCGGAGACGCCGTCCTGCCCGGTCTGGGCAGCGTGGCCGGACACTGGCGCGCGCACCTCGACGTACCGCTGAGCGAGACGCTCGGGGACGGACTCCTGGTGGACCTGCGCAGCAGCACGTACGCCGCGTTCTGGCGACCGCCGGCCCGCCTGGCCACCCGGGTGGCGACCGTGCGGGTGCTGCACGAGAGCGACGGGCGACGGGCGGTGGTCAGCCACTTCAACAAGGCGACCAAGGGCCGGATCGTGCGCCAGCTCCTGGAGGACGGTGCCCGTCCCCGCACGCCGTCCCGGCTGGCCGAGGACCTGACCCGCCTGGGCTGGCGGGTCGAGGTCGGGCCACCGAGCGCCCGGGGCACCCAGCTCGACGTGGTGGTCGACGCGCTCTAGCCTGTCGCTCCGCCCGTCAGGTGTCCGCGGACCAGTGCCGCGACGGCCGGCACGTCGACCGGTCCGGTCGTGTCCACCTCGATCAGCGGACCCACGCCGAGCGGCTCGACCGGCGTAGCCCAGAGCTCGTCCGCGGCCCGGAGACCGTCCAAGTGGCGCGGGTCGCGGGTCCGCGCCCAGTAGCGCGCGCGGGCGAGGTCGACGTCGAGCCGGCACCGGACCTCGATGACCGGGCCGGGCAGCGCCAGCACCAGGGGCCGCGAGGCCGCGAACCAGGTGCTGTCGATGACCGCCCCCGGACAGCCGCGCGCGACCCGCAGCACCACCGCGACCGCGGTCCGACCGAGCCGGCGTGACTCCTCCAGGCTCACCGAGGCCCCGAGGCCGTCCATCAGGGCTTCCTTGACGTCGTCCTTGGACAGGTAGGCCGTGCCGAGCTCCGCGGCCAGGCTGCGGGCCAGCGTCGTCTTGCCCGACCCCGGCCAGCCACCGACGAGCGCGTACCCCTTCACCGCGGCCGGGTCACCACGCAGACGCCGCGGCGTCGAACCCGTCCCGGCCCGGCGGCAGCGCGTTGTAGAGCCGCAGCGAGCCACGCACCCCCGCGGCCGCGGTCGGGTCGGGGTAGAAGGACACGACCGTCACCGACGCGGGCGACAGTTCCATGCAGAACACCGCGCCGAGCGGCGCGCCCAGCGCGTGCGCGACCAGCGTCTTGATCGGGGTGACGTGGCTGAGCACCGCGACCGTGCGACCGGCGTGCGCCTCGAGCACGGACGACAGCCCGCTCAGCACCCGTGCCTCGACCGTGCGGAACGACTCGCCCCCTTGGGGAGCGGTGTCCAGGGAGCCCAGCCAGGCGTCCAGACCGGCCTGGTCCCGGTCGGCCACCTCGGCGAACGTCAGGCCGTCCCAGACGCCGAACTCCATCTCGGCGAAGCCGGGCTCGACCTCCACGTCGCGACCCAGGACGTCCGCGAGAATCTGCGCGGACTCCGCCGTCCGGCGTACCGGGGAGGCCACGACGGCGTCGATCTTCTCCGCGAGCGGTGCGAGCCACTCGGCCGTGGCGCGGACCTGGTCGCGACCCTCGTCGCTGAGGGCCGGGTTGGCGGAGGCCAGACCACCGGAGAACCGCTTGGCCGCCGTGTGCGGCGTGACCCCGTGCCGCACCAGGATCAGGGTCGTCGCCGCCGCACCACGCGACCAGCCTCGGGCCGGGGCCTGCGCGGTCCTCTCGTCGGGCGACTCGACCGCCTCGATCAGCGAGTCGCGGTCGGTCTGCGTCGTGGTGACGCCGCTGCGGGTACCGTCGAGGGCCTCGTTGGCCAGCCGGTCGGCGTGCCCGTTGCGCTCCCGCGGCACCCAGGTGTACGTCGTGCCCGGCGGCGCGAGCTCGGTCGCCTGCATCGCGAGCAGCCGCATGTCGGTGTGCTTGATCTTCCAGCGCCCCGACATCTGCTCGACCACGAACCGGGAGTCCATCCGGACCTCGACGTCCGAGCCGGGGGCGTGCGCGACGGCCAGGCGCAGACCCGTGACCAGCCCGGAGTACTCGGCGACGTTGTTGGTCGCCGCCCCCAGCCGCTGCGCGGACTCGGCGATCACCGCTCCGGTCTCTGCATTCCGCAGCACCGCGCCGTACGCCGCCGGGCCCGGGTTGCCGCGCGACCCGCCGTCGACCTCGACGACGACCGGGCGTGCGGTCACAACCCCGACTCAGGCGTGCGCACCAGGATCCGGGTGCACTCCTCGCACCGCACCACCGTGTCCTCGGGCGCTGCCTTGATGACCGCCAGCTCCGCGTTGTCGATGTTGAGCTGGCAGCCGGTGCACCGGCGCTGGCGCAGCTCGGCGGCGCCCACGCCGCCCCGCTTCGCCCGGACCCGGTCGTAGACCTTCATCAGGTCCTCGGGCATGCCCTCGACCGCAGGTCCCCGCTCGGCGGCGCGCCGGGCCCGCACGATGTCGATGTCGCCGGTCTTGTCGTCGCGGGACGCGGTCAGCTCAGCGATGCGGGCGTCCGCGATCGCGACCTGCTCGACGACGGCGTCCAGGATGCTCTGCGCCTCCTCGAGCTTCTCCATGACCTCGATCTCGTCGTCCTCGAGGCTGGAGATGCGGCGCTGCAGCGACTCCATCTCGCCCTGCAGGTGGTGCAGGTCCTTGGGGTTGGTGATCAGGCCCTTGTCCATCCGGTCCTGGTCGCGGACGCGACGCGCCTTGACCGACTCGACGTCGGCGTCGACCTTGGCCTGCTCGACGGTGAGGTCGTCGACCTCGATCTGCAGGTCGCGCCGCTGGTTGTCGAGCTCGGTGCGCGAGAGCTCCAACGCGCCAAGCTCGGCGAGCTCGGGCAGGTGGGAGCGCTGGTGCCTCAGCTGGGCGTCCTGGGCGTCCAGCGCCTGGACGTCGAGCAGCTTCAGCTGGGCGGTCGGGTCGGCTTTCAGCGGGGACTCCTCGTCGGGTTCACGGGCGGAACGTCCACGGGTCGGTGCACCGTGTGCTGACCCGGGTCTCCACCGTATCGCCCCAGGCTGCGCGCAGCCGAGCCTCCACCACGGGCAGCCACGTCCACTCGGCCGCCCAGTGCGCGACGTCGACGAGCGCCGGGCCGTCCTTCTCGAGGAACTCCGCCGCAGGGTGGTGGCGCACGTCGCTGGTGACGTAGACGTCGGCATCGGTGCCGAGCACCGTGTCGAGCAGGAAGTCGCCCGCACCCCCGCACACCGCGACCCGGCGCACCGGCCGGGGCGGGTCGCCGCCGCCGCGCACGCCGTGGGCGGTGAGCGGCAGCGCCGCGGCCACCTGCCGGGCGAACTGCGCCAGCGACACCTCCTCCACGGTGCCGATCCGACCGACCCCGGAGGTGGTGTCGCCGACGTCGGCGAGCGCGATGACGTCGTACGCCGGCTCCTCGTAGGGGTGCACCTCGAGCATCGCGGCCACCGCGGCCGTGCGCCGGGCCCGCGGCAGCACCACCTCGATGCGTGACTCGGGCACCAGCTCGACCGCACCCACGGTGCCGATGTGGGGGTTGGCGCCGACCATCGGTCGGAAGCGACCCTCGCCGGTCCCGGTGTAGGACGCCTGCTCGTAGTCCCCGATCTGACCCGCGCCGGCGCGCCCCAACGCCTCGCGGACCCGGCCGGCCGCGTCGGTCGGCACGAAGACGGTCAGCTTGTCCGTGGGCGTGCCCGCTCCGGGCTGGATCGGGCCCACGTCGCTCAGCCCCAGCGCCGTGGCCAACGCCTCCGACACCCCGCCGACCGCGCGGTCGGCGTTGGTGTGGGCCGTCAGCAGGGCGCAGCCGGCGTCGGCCAGCACGCCCAGGGTGCGGCCCTTGGGCGTGGTGCGGGCCACGCCGTGGACAGGGGTCAGGAAGAGCGGATGGTGCACCACCAGCAGGTCGGCGTCCATCTCGGCGGCCTCCAGCGCCACCTCGAACGACGGGTCCACCGCGAACAGGACCCGCCGCACCGGCGCCTGCGGATCACCCGAGACCAGGCCCACCGCGTCCCAGGCTTCGGCCGTGCCGGGCGGGTACCACGTGTGCAGGAGGTCCACCGCGTCGTCGAGGGTGTGGTCGGGCATGCGGTGAGGCTAGCCGCCACCGACCTAGGCTCTGATCATGCCCGTCGTGAAGATCAACGCCATCTCGGTGCCGCCGCAGGCGCACGAGGAGCTCGAGAAGCGCTTCGCCGAGCGCGCCCACACCGTCGACGGGACGCCCGGCTTCCTCGGCTTCCAGCTGCTGCGCCCGGTCGCCGGCGACGACCGCTACTTCGTGGTCACCCAGTGGGCCGACGATGCGTCGTTCGCCGCCTGGCGGGACGGCGACGCGGTGGCCGCGCACGCCGGTGAGCGCGCCAACCCGGTCTCGAGTGGCGCCAGCCTGCTGGAGTTCGAGGTCGTCCTCGACGTCAAGCCGTCCTGACGTGAGCGGCGGCGGCGGCCGTCAGTTGACCTGGCGGCCCTCGCCCTCCCAGTAGGGCTGGCGGAGCTTGAACTTCTGGAGCTTGCCGGTCGCGGTCCGGGCCAGCTGGTCGCGGAACTCGATGGACGTGGGGGCCTTGTAGCCGGCGGCCTTGTCCTTGCACCAGGCGATCAGGTCGGACTCGGAGACCTCCTGGTCGGCCTCGAGCACGACCAGGGCCTTGATCGTCTCGCCCCACTTCTCGCTGGGTACGCCGATCACCGCGACCTCGGCGACGGCGGGGTGCGAGAAGATCACGTCCTCGACCTCGATGGACGAGACGTTCTCGCCGCCGGTGATGATGACGTCCTTGCGGCGGTCGCTGATGGTGAGGTAACCGTCCTCGCCCAGCACGCCCCCGTCTCCGGTGTGGAACCACCCACCGGCCAGCGAACGAGCCGACTCGTCGGGGTTCTCCCAGTAGCCCTGCAGCACGACGTTGGAACGGGCCAGGACCTCCCCGGCCGCCTCCGGGGACTGGTCGATTGCGATCGTGCAGCCCAGGGCGGGCGCACCGGCCCTGGTCAGCTTGCCGGCACGCTCCTCCGCCGACAGGTGGTCCCACTCCTCGCGGGTGCGGTTGACGGTGAGCAGGGGCGAGGTCTCGGTCAGGCCGTAGATCTGGATGAACTCCCAGCCGAGCTCCTGCTCGACCCGGGCCACGGTCTGGGTCGGGGGCGGTGCGCCGGCCATGATGATGCGGACCGTGTCACGGCCCGGGATCTCGCCCTCCCACGACTGGGCCGCCTCCAGCACCGCGGCCGCGACCGCAGGGGCTGCACACATGACGGTGACGCCGTGGTCACGGACCCGGCGCAAGATCTCGGCGCCGTCGATCTTGCGGATCACGATGTGCCGGGCGCCGACCCCGGACATCGCGAACGGCATGCCCCAGCCGTTCGCGTGGAACATCGGCAGCGTGTGCAGGTAGACGTCGCGGTCGCTGGCGGTGACGTGCATCGCGAAGGTGACTGCGTTGGTCCAGATGTTGCGGTGCGTGATCTGCACGCCCTTGGGCCGCGCCGTGGTGCCGGAGGTGTAGTTGATGGTCGCGGTGGCGTTCTCGTCGTGCTCCCACGGCTCCGGCTCCACGCCCTCGGCGGCGAACATGTCCTCGTCGCGGCCCAGCACGAAACGGTGCTCGGCCGTGACGCCCGCCAGGGACTCGTCGAGCTCGGGGTCGACCAGCACCACCCTGGCCCCCGAGTGCTCGATGATGTAGCGGACCTCCTCGGGTCGCAGCCGGAAGTTCACCGGCACCAGCACCCGACCGTAGCCGGAGACGCCGAAGAACGACGTCAGCAGTCGCGAGCTGTTGTGGCTCACCACCGCCACCCGGTCGCCGACCCCAACACCGAGCTCGTCGAGCTTGGCCGCCTGCCGTTTGGCCAGCGCGCCGATCTCGGCGTACGTCAGCTCACCGCGGTCGTTGCCCAGGGGCGCTGCGGGCTGGTCCGGCTCGTCGACCACCCCGACCCGCTCGCCGTACGCCTGGACGGCGCGGTCGATGAAGTCGGACACACACATCGGGACGAGCACGGTGGCTCCTTCGGGACAAGGACGTGACGGGCGCCACTGTAGTGACGTCCACGTGGGACCGTTGCCGTCCGGATGAGAGCTTTCTCATCGTTTTCTCACGTCCGGCCCATGATGCGGCAGGATCGTGTCCTCATGCACCGAATCTGGAAGCTCGTCATCGCCCTCGCGCTCGTGCTGCCGATGGGTGCGTTCGTCGCGGGGTCGTTGATGGCCTCCGCCGCTGACGACCCCGTACCCCGACCTCCGATCGTGATCTCCCAGAGCCCGACCTCGACGCAGGAGCCGGTCCCGGTGGACCCCGCACCCCCGGCCGGCCCAGCACCGGCCCAGGCCTCTGTCCCGGCGCCCCAGACGGGTGCGACGTCCGCCTCGCCCCCGCCGCCGGCGTCCGTGGCGCCCGCCCCGCTCACCGGGGACAGCGACGCCGACCGCGACGACCGCTCGGGCGGTTCCCGCGACGGCAGCAACAGCGGCAGCGACGACGACGACGTCACCGTCGTTCCCCCGCGGCCCGAGCGGGTCGAGGACAACCGCGGCCCGCGCGAGGATCGCGACGGTCCGTCCCCCTCGCCGACGGATGACGACGGGGACGAGGACGACCACGACGGGGACGATGACGACGACGACTGAGTCGACCGCAGCCCAGCCGCCACCTCCCACGAGCGCCCGACCGCCCCGGTCGGGCGTTTCCGTCCGCACCCGGATCGCCGCGACGGTCGCACTGCTCGTGACCGTCGCGCTCGCCGGAGCCGGCCTGATCGTCTTCGTGGTCGAGGGTGAGCGGATCGAGCAGCAGGCCGTGGACGAGGCCGAGCAGGAGCTCGACGAGTTCGCCAACCTGGTTAACCAGGGCATCGACCCCGAGACAGGCAGTCGCTTCCCGTCCGTGGACGGTCTGTTGAACCTCTACCTGAGCCGCAACGTGCCCGACGACGACGAGGCGCTCGTGGGTTGGATCGGGAGCGCTCCGGCCCTGCAGTTCCCCGACGACGGGCTGACCGACGACCCGACCTTCCTGGCCGCCGCGGCCCCCCTCGTCCGGGCCGGCGGCAGCGCCCGGATCGACACGCGCCAGGGCACGACGCTCGTCACGGCCAAACCCGTCGTGCTCGAGACCGAGACCGGCGCCCTCGTCGTGGTGAAGTACCTGGACGCGGACCGGGCCGAGCTGCTCGACACCATGCGGACCTTCACGATCGTCGCGTTGCTCTCCCTGCTGGCCGTGGTCGCGGTGGCCACCTGGGTCTCGGGCCGGCTGCTCGCCCCCCTGCGCGTGCTGCGCGAGACCGCCGACGAGATCACCGAGACCGACCTGGCTCGACGCATCCCCGAGACCGGCAACGACGACATCACCGCCCTGACCCGCACCGTCAACGGCATGCTCGACCGGATCGAGTCGGCGTTCGTGGGGCAACGACGGTTCCTCGACGACGCCGGTCACGAGCTGAGGACCCCCTTGACGGTCCTGCGGGGCCACCTCGAGCTGCTCGATCCCGAGAGCCGGGAGGACGTAGAGGAGACCAGGGCGCTGCTGCTCGACGAGATCGACCGGATGGCGCGCCTGGTCGGGGAGCTCACCCTGCTGGCGAAGAGCGACCGGCCCGACTTCGTGACCCCGGGCCCCGTGGATCTGGAGGCGCTGACCCACGACGTGCTCGCGAAGGCCCGCGGCCTGGGTGAACGAACCTGGAGCCTCGACGGCTCCGGGCAGGCCACGGTGACCCTCGACGAGCAGCGGATCACCCAAGCCCTGCTCCAGCTCTGCGACAACGCCGTCAAGCACACCCGGGAGGGTCAGCTGATCGCCCTCGGCTCGTCGTACGACGACGACTGGGTCGAGCTGTGGGTCCGCGACACCGGCCCGGGCGTGCGCGCCGCTGACCGCGACATCATCTTCGCCCGCTTCGGACGCGGCACGGTGCCCGAGGACGACGAAGGCTTCGGCCTGGGTCTGTCCATCGTCGAGGCGATCGCGGCCGCGCACGGTGGCACCGTGCACCTGGAGGACGGTCGCCCCACCGGCGCCTGCTTCGTGATCACCCTGCCCGCCGCGGACGCGCTCGCCGACCCGGACGCGCTCCCGCAGACCCACGCCGACGAGACCACACCGACCACCACCCGGGAGGACCCCGCATGGCCCGCATCCTGATCGTCGAGGACGAGGCCCGGATCGCCTCGTTCGTGGCCAAGGGCCTGCGCGCCGACGGCCACACCACGACCGTCGCCACCACCGGTGAGGACGGGCTCGACCACGCCCTCAGCGGCGACTTCGACCTGATGGTCCTCGACGTGGGGCTGCCCGGCATCGACGGGTTCGAGGTGCTCGACCGACTGCGCAACCAGGCCTCCCGGCTGCCGGTCATCATCTTGACCGCGCGAGACTCGGTCGCCGACACGGTCACGGCACTCGAGGGTGGCGCCGACGACTACATGCCCAAACCGTTCCGCTTCGCCGAGCTGCTGGCCAGGGTACGGCTGCGGCTGCGGACCGCGGGGAGTGCGGCGCAGGCGGCCGACGACGCGCTGAAGGCCGCCGGCGTGCACCTCGACCTGCGTACCCGGCGCGCCAGCATGGGCAACCGTGAGGTCGACCTGTCGGCCCGCGAGTTCGCGCTCGCCGAGATCTTCATGCTCAACGCCGGTCAGGTGCTCTCCCGCGAGCAGCTACTCGACCAGGTCTGGGGCTTCGACTTCGACCCCGGCTCCAACGTCGTCGACGTCTACGTCGGCTACCTGCGCAAGAAGTTCGGGGCGGAGACCATCGTGACGGTCCGCGGCATGGGATACCGCTTCGCCACCTGAGCTCGCTCAGGCGGTCCGGAAGCCGCTGAACCGGGCCCGGGGCTGGCGCTCGAGGACCGGCTCGAGGGCCTCGGCGAGCTCGTGCGGCAGCGGCCGACCGGCCGGGTCCTTGTCGAGCGCGGCGGTGAGGATCTTCACGACCTCGTCGGGCGTGTGGTCGGGAAGGTCCCGGGGCGCATCGACGAGCTGGGGGTAGCGGACCCCACGGTCGTCCGCGTCACGGACGCCGTCGTCGAAGGGCCGGTAACCGGCCACCGCCTCGAAGACCGTGGCGCCGAGGCCCCACACGTCACTGGCGTGCCCGGGTGCGACGCCCCCACCCGGGTCGCACTGCTCGGGTGACATGTAGGCGTCGGTGCCGATCGCGTACCGCAGCCCGGCCGCCGCCTCGACGGTGCGGGCCACCGACAGGTCGATGAGCCGGGCCGGGGCACCCATGATGATGTTGCTCGGCTTGATGTCGAGGTGCGTCCACCCGAGGTGGCACAGGTAGTGCACGGCGCTGGCCATCTCGATGGCCAGCGGCAGGTACTGCTGTTGCTGCAGTGGTCCGTGACGCCGGATCAGCGACGACAGGCGGGGCCCGTCGATCTGCTCCAGCACCACGTGCGGCCGGTCACCGTCGAGCCGGTGACGCAGGCCGCGCACGACGACCGGATGGTTGACGACGGCCAGGGCCTCGACCTCGCGCCGCAGCCCGCGCAGGCTCGACTCGTCGGCAACGAGACCAGGGCGGATCACCTTGACCACGACGGGTGCGTAGGTGATCTCGTCGAAGGCCAGGTAGGCCTCGTAGGAGGAGCCGCCACCCAACAGGCGCACTGCGGTCAGCTCTGCGGTGATCTCGTCGCCCTCGCCGAGGTGCCAGCTGTTCTTCCGCATCGCTCAACCCTCCGGTGTCGCGCCGACGACTCAGCGACGGGTGTCGTTGCGGGAGTTGTCGTTGGTGTGGTCGGCCGAGAGGTCCCGGTTGTTGTTGCCCGGACCGTCGTTGGTGAAGTCCTTGGTCAGGTCACCCCGGCTCAGGTCGCGGTCGCGGGAGACGCCGGTGACACGGCTGTTGGTGCCGTCGTTGGCCGACACGCTGTTGCCGGTGTCCTGGGTCATGCCGTCGTCGTTGGTGTCGTCGTCATCGTCGTCGTCGACGGTCATGACGACCTTGGCGGCGTCGTCGTCGCGCTTGTACGCCGCGTCGTCGGCGAACGCCGACGGACCCTGGAAGGCGAGCAGCCCGGTGGCCACCGCTCCTGCGACTCCGAGCGTCCCGATGCTGATGATCCTCTTCATGATGGTGTCCTCTCGTCGGGCCGCGGCCCTGGTTCGCATGCTGACCCCGTGCACGATGCTCCCACCCAGTGAGCCCACGATGAGGGGCACATGAGAGCTTTCTCATGAGCTCCCCGGGTCAGCGACCCGAGTCAGCGACCCGAGTCAGCGACGGGGTCGACCACGGCGGGCACCGTCAGGAACGACGCCAGGCGGCGAGCCGCGAGCGCGACCGGTCCGCGACCGGCGACTCCGACTGCTCCCACACCCGACGCCACTGGGCCACCTGGGGGCCCGACGGATCCGGTGTGGCCCCGGTCGCTGCCCGGCGGCGCGCCTCCCACCAGGTGCTGCGGTCCTCGTCGAGCAGCGCGGCGACCGCGTCCTTGATCCGGGGCGCGAAGTCGCGCACCGACTCGCCCTCGGCCGGCCGCATCGGCTCGCCGAAGCGGACCGTGAGCTGGCGCCGCCCCGGCGCGGGCCATCCCTGCCCTCGCGGCATCGCGGCGAAGGTGCCGCGGTGCGCGACCGGCACGACCGGCACCCCGTGCTCGTGGGCGAGGAAGGCGGCGCCCATCCGGAACTGCCCGATCCAGCCGTCGTTCGAGCGGGTGCCCTCCGGGAAGATCACCAGGCTCCATCCCTGGTCGAGGACCTCTCCGGGGGTGGTCGCCATCGAGCCGCCACGACGGTCGATCGGGAAGGTGTTGAAGACGATCGAGGACCCGACCGCGCGCCACCAGGTGTCGAAGAAGTAGTCAGCCGCGGCGGCGACCGCCGTACGTCGTCGCCACGCGTCGGGCAGCGACAGCAGGATCAGCGGGGTGTCAAGGTGCGAGGCGTGGTTGGCCACGAAGATGACCGGGCCCTGGATCCGCTCCAGGATGTCGAGGCCCTCGACCCGGGTGCGGACCTGGGAGCGGAACAGCGGCTCCAGGCCGCCCTTCTGGGCGACCTCCCGGGCGAGCATGGCCGGTCGGCGGCGCGACCAGTCGCTCGGGAAGACCGTGCTGCGCTGCGGCAGCACGAACTGCTCGGCCGAGCGGGGCACCTGGGAGCGGCGGCCCCAGCGCCAACCCCTGGCCACCTGGCGGACGTCGTGGACGCCGTCGGAGAAGAAGTTCATGACCGGGGGTTCACCTCACGTGCGCCAGCAGGTGCGGCGGGTTGTGCAGGTAGGTGATCGACGGGCTGGTGCCGACCGTGGAGGACGCCATCTCGAGGGCGTCGGACAGCGTGGTCGCGGCCCGGAAGCCCAGGCGGGCCGCCACCCGGCGGTCACCTCCGACCCAGATCACGTCGTCGACGTGGTCCATCGCGTGCGCCGCCCAGTACCACATGTAGAAGGGGTGCACCCCGTGGTAGGCGTGCGAGGTCCGGTAGAGGTGGCGGTACCACGGGTCGTCGGCGAACTGCTGCTCGTACTTCGCGCCCACCACCGCCGGATCGGTCGACTCGGCGAGCACCTCCTCGTAGAAGTCGACGTACGACGGGTGGTGCAGCTGGTTGAAGCCCTCGTTCAGCGGGTGGTAGAGGATCACCGCCCCGCCCTTGCGGACGACCGGCTGGTCGAGGTAGGAGTTGAAGTAGTAGCCCAGACCCATGCAGGTGGCGAGGATCGGGTTCATCGACGAGTTCACGTTGTAGGGCCCGAGGTAGGGCACGCCCATCACGAGCACATCGGACTGGCCCTGCACCTCGACGAGGTGCTGCTCGTGCACCTTCTCCAGGGTCTTGGTGTGCACGGCCTCGACCTCGCCGGCGTTGACGCCGGTCAGTCCGTAAACCGAGCGCAGGTCGTGGAAGAGCTTGTGCTTCACCTTGGCCGGTGCCAGCGACAGGCCGCGGCGCATCCCGAGCATCGTCGCCTGGTCCTTGACCGACCACTCCCACTCCCGCTTCATCATGAAGTCGTAGGGCTTGGGAAAGACGTTGTTGTCGAGCGTGGTCTCGATCTGGAAGATCTTGACGGCGTCGCGCACCACCGCACCCATCCGCCAGGCCGACTGGTGCATCGCGGAGTGCTTGTGGTCCATGAAGGAGCGTGACTGCACCATCGTGTGGGCGTTGTGGTGGTGCTTGAGGGACGCGTACGACGCCAGCCCGATCGGCACCGACTTGTGGCCACCGTCCATGGCGACCAGGTTGACGTTGACGTAGACCAGCAGGTCGGACTCGGCGGCCCGCTTGTTGATCTCGATGTCTTCGCCCTTCTCGGTGAGACCGAGGTGGGCCAGGTTGTCGCGGTCCTCCGCGTCGTGGTTGTAGAGCTTGCCCTGGGGGAAGAACGAGCGGAACACCCGCTCCCCCACGATGTGCTTGAGCTCCGCCGGTGTCATCCGGCGGTGCAGCGCGTTGGCGCCGATCAGCTCGACGTCGTCGACGCCGGCGTCGGCGGCCATCGTCAGCACCTGCTCGATGATCCGCGCCCGGATGTCGGGGGCCCGCATGGTCGGCAGCGGAAGCGAGATGTCGTCGAAGGCGATGGTCAGCTTCATGCCCGCGAACAGCAGCTCGGGCAGCGGGTCCATGCCGAGCGGGTGCAGCAGCGCGTCCCGGATCGCCTCCTCCACGTCGGGCACGCAGCTGATCGACTCCGGCGGGTACACCACCCGGGTGCCGAGCGGGAAGGAGTCCTCGAGCCTGAAGCCGAGGCCCTGGTGCACCAGCAGCGGCGGGGTGCGGTCGTCGACCTCGAGAACGAATCCTGGCCTGCTCATGGTCGTGTCTCCTTGTGGTGGGCCGTAGCGAGCGTCGTCATGCGGAGTGCCTGGCAAGGCGGAGGAAGGAGTCGGGCCGGGGTTTGCCCGACGACTGACGACAACGCCGCCAGGCGCCCGCAGGGCGGCGCGTCGTAGGCCTGATGGAAAGGAGTCACGGCCTAGCTGCTCCTGGGGTCGAAGGCCACCTTGACGGTGCCGAGGCGGCCCGCTGCGTGGGCGTGGTCGAGGGCTTCACGCCATCGGTGGAGGGGATAGCTGGCCACGTTCTTGGCCAGCTGCACGACGGCGTCGTGCGCGACCAGCTCGGTCGCGAGGTCGAAGGCGCTGCGGGAGCGGCCCTCGGCGCCGGTGACCGGCTCGTGCTGGGACGAGGCGTAGGTGCCGACGATCTCGAGCTCGCGGAACCACGCCGCGGAGAGGTCGGCCGGTGCGGGCATCCCCGACAGCACCACGCGGCCACCGGCGCGGGTGGCCTGCAGGGCGGTCTCGAGGGACTGTCTGCTGCCGACCGCGTCGACGGCGACGTCCACGCCGCCGAGCAGGTAGGGCGAGGAGAAGTCGGGCTTGAGCTGGAAGGCACCGGTCAGCCGACGGACCCGGCGCAGCACCTCGCCGGGCTGCACCACCTCGGTCGCCCCCAGCTCGGTGGCCAGCTCACGCTGGTGGCCGTGTTTGGCGACCACGATGATCTCGTCGGCCCCGGTCAGCTCGCGCAGCGCCAGCGTCGCGAACAGGCCGACCGACCCGGCCCCGCTGACCAGCACCCGGTCGCCGTCGCGGACCCCCGCGCGCAGGGCGGTGTGGACGGCGCACGCGACCGGCTCGATGAGGAGTGCCTGCTCGTCGGAGTACCCCTGCGGCACGGGGTGCAGCTGGCTGCGGTGGGCCACCAGCTCCTGGCCCCACCCGCCACCGGTGTCCTTGCAGAACCCGGTCTGCAGACCGGGCGCGAGGTGGCCCACGGTGATCCGGGAGCAGCGGTTGGTGCGGCCCTCGGCGCAGTTGTCGCACGGCTCAACCCCGCGGACCACGCAGGTCAGGACCGGGTCGATGACGACCCGGGTGCCGGCGGTGAGGTCCTCGCAGTCGTCGAGCAGCTCGGCGACGACCTCGTGGCCGGGCACGAACGGCATCGAGACCACGGCCGAGAAGTACAGGCTCGTCCTGCCCGAGAGCGCACCCAGGTCGGAGCCGCAGATGCCGGACAGCCGGGTCCGCAGCCGGGCCCAGCCGGGCCGGTCCACGCGGGGCGGGTCGATCGTCACCAGCCGCAGCGGTGCGGCGTACCCGCTGAGGAGCCCGGGCAACCGTGACCCGACGGCCTTGCCGGCCACCGTGCGGGGCAGGGAGCGGAACATCTCCAGTGCGAGCATCACGAGCGACCTCCGGCGAGGTCGAGGGTCCGGCTCGAGGAGCTCGAGCTCTGCCAGTCGACGATCTTCCAGTGCGCCTTGCGGGCGTGGCGGTACAACGTGACGTCGGGGCGCACCGCGACCGGGTTGCCGACTGCGGCCAGCAACGGCAGGTCGGAGTGCGAGTCGGCGTAGCCGAACGAGGCGGCCATGTCGATGCCGTGCTCGGCGGCGTAGGAGTGCATCCACGCGGCCCGCGACTCCCCCACCAGCGGCGAGGAGGACAGGTAGCCCGTGCACACGCCCCGGTCGTCGACGGCCAGCTCGGCGGCCTCGATGTGGTCGAAGAGCGGGAGCAACGGCCGGGTCAGCGGCCGGATCGCCCCGGTGATCAGCACCGTCCGGTGCCCGGCGTCGCGGTGCTGGCGAATCCGGCGTACGGCGGCCGGCGAGAGCCGGGACAGCACGTGGTCCGAGAGGTGCTCGTCGGCGATCTCGTCCAGGGTGTCGCGGCGGGCACCCTCGTACTCCCGGTAGACCGTGCGCAGGAACGCACTGCGCTCGCGCCGCTCGGCCTGCACCAGGCTGGGCACCTTGCTCGCGATCCGGCCGAGCTCGGCCACGCGCTGGGAGCCGGACAGCTCACGCAGCCGGACCCATAGGTAGGTCTCGATCACGTTGGAGGAGAGCAGGGTGCCGTCCATGTCGAAGAATGCCGCGACCGCCGCCTTGTCCTGCGGCACGGCCTTGAGGCCCGAGGTCGCCGTACGACGGCGCGCGGCCCTCAGCTCGTCGAGCTTCCGGATCGGCTCGGTGACCGCCGGGCAGTGGATGTCGCGCAGGTAGACGTCCCAGTCGATGACCGCGGTGTCGAAGGCGAAGGTCTGCTGGTCCTCGCTGGACAGGGACCGGTAGAGCTCCAGGGTGTGGGCGTCGTGGAAGCGCAGCTCGGCCTGGGTGTACTCGGCGTAGATGTCGAGGTAGCGGCGCAGGAACTCCAGGCGCCGGCGCTGCAGCTCCAGCTTGCGGGCCAGCTCGCGGGCCCGGTCGCTGCGGGGGGCGTGCGAGACCAGGTAGTCGGCCACCTTGTAGGCCCGCTCACCGGTGGAGAGCACCCGCTCGACGGCGTGGGCGCCCGGGAACCGCCACTCCGGCAACCGGGTGGCGCCCTGGTCGCCGGCCTTGAAGGGGTGCTTGTCGAAGTAGGCGCGCATGTTGACGTAGAGCCGGTGGAAGGTCAGCGGCTGACGCTCGCCCGACGAAATGTGGAAGTACGCCGCCTCGCCCACCTCGGGCGGGTGGGCGAGCACCGCGACGATCGCCGAGACCACGTGGTCGATGGGGACGATGTCGACGATCGTGTCGGCGGCCGCCGGGAACTCCGGCAGCTCGCCGCGGCCGTAGGCCAGGATCAGCGGCTCGGCCATCTTGAAGCCCTCGATCCAACCCGGGTAGGGCCGCTCCAGGGACGACTCGATGATGCTGGGTCGCACGATCGAGGCCCGGGCGGTGCGGGCGTGCTCCTCCACCACCCGCTCACCGAGCGCCTTCGTGAACGTGTAGCAGTCGGTCCAGCCCAGGCTGCGGGCCCGCTCGGCACCGGCCTGCACGAGCTCGTCCTTGACCCAGGCCTTGCGGGCGGCCTCCGTCGCGGCCGCCGCGGTCAGCGCACCGGCCCGGCTGTGCTCCCGCTCGGCCTTCTTGCGCTCGGCCACGAGCACGTCGGTCCCGCGCGAGCGGTCCTCGATCGCCTGGCGCTGGGCCAGGCCCCACGCCAGCTCGGCCTCCAGGTCGCCCGCGCGGGCGACGGGACCCTCGGGGATGCTGCCCCGGCGGCGGCCGGCGACGTAGGCGGTGGAGATGTGAACGTAGTGGATGTTCTCGCCGGCCTCGCGGACCCGAGCCAGCAGCTCACGAGTACCGACGACGTTGGTGCGGAAGCCGTCGTCCACGGGCGGGTCGAAGGAGACGTCGCCGGCGCAGTGCACCACCGCGTCCAGGCCCTTCGGCAGCTCGGGTGCGGCAGCCAGGTCACCCTCGAGCACGGCGACCCGGGCTGCCATCAGCGCCTCGACACCACCGGCGGCCTCGACACACCCGGCGAAGATCGGCTTCTCCAGCAGCTTGGCGATCCGCGCGGTGCCGGGCGTCGAGCCCTTGGGCCGGACCAGCAGGGTGACCCGGACCCCGGGCACCTCGCTGAGCATCAGGTGCAGCAGGGCCTCGCCCACGAAGCCGGTGACCCCGGTGACCAGCACGTGCTGACCCCGGAGCCGCTCGGCAATGCTGCCGCCTGCGCTCATCGCTCGCCCTCCGTGCCCCTCGACCATCCGGCGCGCTGCCGGTTCGAGCAGCACGCTAACGGGTCGTGCGGAGCGCTCGCGCACCCCGTGTCGCGGATGTGACAGGGCCTCGGAGACTGTCACGCACCGGTGCCCCGCCGACGGGCCCGCCCCCGGGCGGGTGCCGGCCCAGGACCTACCGGGACGTGCTGGTGCTCACAGGACGGCTCCCGGATTCAGGATCCCGTCCGGGTCGAGGGCGTGCTTGACCTTGCGGCTCAGCGCCATCACGTCCTCGCCGAGCTGTGCCGGCAGAGCGTGCTTCTTGGTGCGGCCCACACCGTGCTCGCCGGTGATGGTGCCGCCCAGGGCGATGGCCAGCATCATCACCTCGTCGAACGCGAGCCGGGCCCGCCGCGCGACGTCGGGGTCGTTCGGGTCGAAGACGATGATCGGGTGCGTGTTGCCGTCACCGGCGTGGGCGACCACGGGGATCATCACGTCGTGCTCGGCGGCGATCTTGGCGATGCCGTCGACCAGGTCGGGCAGCAGCGGCACCGGGGCGCCGACGTCCTCGAGCAGCAGGGTGCCCTTGAGCTCGAGGGCCACGAAGGCGTTGCGCCGAGCCGAGACGAACATCTCGGACTCCCCCGGGTCCGTGGTGACCGCGACCTCGGAGGCCCCTGCGGCCTCGCACGCGACGCGCATCGCCTCGATCTCGAGCTCGCGGGCCGCCCCGGGCGCATCGGACTGCGCAACCATCAGGGCGCCGGCCGAGCGGTCCAGCCCGTGGGACTTCCAGTCCTCCACGGCGTTGACGGCGGCGTTGTCCATCAACTCCATCATCGAGGGCCGCAGCTGCGCCCCGATGGCAATCACGGCGTACGAGGCGTCCGTCATCGAGTCGAACGTCGCGACCAGCGTCGCCCGGTCGGTCTGGGCCGGGATCAGCCGCAGCACCGCGCGGGTGATGATGCCCAGGGTGCCCTCGCTGCCCACGAACAGCTTCAGCAGCGACAGGCCGGCGACGTCCTTGATCCGCTTGCCGCCCAGGGTGACCAGGGTGCCGTCGGCCAGCACCACGTCGAGGCCGAGCACGTAGTCGGTGGTCACGCCGTACTTGACGCAGCACAGGCCGCCGGCGTTGGTGGCGACGTTGCCGCCGATCGAGCAGATCTCGAAGGACGATGGGTCGGGCGGGTACCAGAGCCCCTGTGCCGCGGCGGCGGTCTTGACCTCGACGTTGAAGGCGCCGGGCTCGACGACCGCGACCCGGGACGCCGTGTCGATCTCGATGCTGCGCATCCGCTCCAGGCTGAGCACGACGCCGCCGTCGACGGCCGACGAGCCGCCGGACAGCCCGCTGCCGGCGCCCCGAGGCACGACGGGCACACCGTGCCGGGTCGCCCAGCGCATGGTGATCTGCACGTGGGTCGCGTCCGTGGCCCGTACGGCGGCGACCGGCGTGCCGGCTCCGTCGTCCTTCGACCAGTCGAAGCGGTAGTTCTCCAGCGTCGCCGGCTCGGTGGCCACCACTCCCGGTGGCAGCGCGTCGACGAGCTCGGCCAAGATCTCGGGTGTCATGTCGGCCACCCAAGCACAGGTGTGGGAGCCGTCACTTCATCCCCAGGATGATCGACGGGCGCTCTTGGGCGAGCCCGGGCGGTGTCAGCCCTTGCGCTCGCGCTTCACCCGTCGACGTACCTGCAGGAGCCGCAGGCTGCTCGCCGTGGCGGTCAGGAAGATGCCGGCCGCGGTCGCGATGAGCAGCAGCACCGCCTGCGGTGCGGTGCCCTCCCAGACCAGGAACTCGATGCTCGACGGCTCGGTGTTCTGCACGATGAAGATGATCAGCAGGACCAGCACCACACCGAGTCCGATGACGGCGGTGTAGAACCCGCTGGTGCGGGAGGCCCGTAGCGGGTCGTGGGCCCGGCGCTCGCCCTTGCTGGGGGTTGCGCGCTCGGGGCTCGACGAGGTCGGCGAGGTCGGCGTGGGGGTGGCGGGCTCGGCGTGGTCCGGAGTGGGCTCGGACTGCGGGCTGGTCATGGCGCTATCGAACCACGCGCGCACCCCGGTCGGTGCACCCGCGCGGGTGCCGGGGGGCGGCGCACCGGACCCCGCGCCGGCCACCCCCGGCGGCGATCGACCGGAGGTGCCCTCGGAGTCGGATCGTGGGCGCGGAGGGGATCGAACCCCCGACCACCTCGTTGTAAGCGAGGGGCTCTACCGCTGAGCTACACGCCCGAGCGGGCCACACCCTAGACGAGAACCGCCGAGGGCCGGACCTGGCCGCAGGCACGCTAGGCCGGTCGAGTCCTGTCTCAGTCGACCGCAGCACCCAGCTGGCGGACGTGCTCGTCGAGGTCGCGGCCCTCAGGCAACGCGTTGTGCACGGCCCAGACGACCCTGCCGGCCCGGTTCACGACGTACGACGAGCGTCGCGGGCAGCCGTTCTCGTCGTCGAAGACGTCGTAGGCCCGGGTCACCTCGCCGTGCGGCCAGAAGTCGGAGAGCAGCGGGAAGTTCAGACCGTCCTGGTCGGCGAAGGCCCGCAGCGAGAACATCGGGTCGCAGGAGATCGCGAGCACCTCGGTGTCGAAGGTCAGGAACTCCGCCAGCCGGTCCCGGATGCCGGCCATCTCGCCGGTGCAGACCCCGGAGAAGGCGTACGGGTAGAAGATCAGGGCGACCGCCTTGGTGCCGCGGTACGACGACAACGTGACGTCCTGACCGAACTGGTCGCGCAGCGTGAAGTCGGGCGCGATCTCGCCGAGCACGAGCCCGCTCACGCGTCACCCTGGGCAGGCGACGGCTCGTGCCACGTGACGAGCTCTCGCTTGAGCACCTTGCCGGTGGCGTTGCGAGGCAGCTCGTCGACCACGACGATCTCGCGCGGGACCTTGTACCGGGCCAGGTTGTCCCTCACCCAGCCCTTCAGTGCGTCCTCGTCGCAGGAGCGGTCGTCGAGCACGACGAAGGCTCGCAGACGTTTCCCGAAGTCGACGTCGTCCACACCGATCGCGGCCGCCTCGACCACGTGCGGGTGCCGGGCCAGGCAGTCCTCGACCTCGTGGGGGAACACGTTCTCGCCGCCCGAGACGATCATCTCGTCATCGCGACCCTCGACGTGGAGGCGACCGTCGGCGTCGAAGCGCCCCACGTCGCCGGTCGACATCAGGGCGCCGATCATGTCCTTGCGTCCCCCTCCGGTGTAGCCCTCGAAGAGCAGCCCGTTGCCCACGAAGATCCGGCCCACCTCGCCGGCCGGCACCTCGGCACCGGCGTCGTCGAAGATCTTCACGGTGGTCGCGTACGCCGGGAACCCGGCGGCCGAGGGGGCCGCCCGCAGGTCCGCTGGCGTGGCGATCGAGGCGTAGGCCACCTCGGTGGAGCCGTAGGTGCTGTAGAGGTGGTCCCCGAACCGGTCCATCCAGCTCGTCGCCAGGTCACCGGGCAGGGCCGAGCCGGACGAGGCCACCACCTGCACCCGGGACAGGTCGTGGCGCGCGAGCGTTGCCGGCGCCAGCGCGAGGATCCGTTGCAGCATGACCGGGATGACGACCATCGACTCGCACTTCTCGGTCCGCACGACCCGCAGGCAGGCCTCCGGGTCGAACCTGCGCTGCAGCACGATCGTGGAGCCGAGCAGCATCGACAGCGCCAGGTGCGCGAAGCCCCACGTGTGGAACAACGGCGCCGCGATGTGGGTGCGCCAGCCGTGGCGCAACGGCATCGCGTGCAGCAGGGACACCGCGGCACCGACGCCGGCCTCGCTGCGAGGAGCGCCCTTCGGCGTGCCGGTCGTGCCCGAGGTCAGGATCACGATCCGGGCGTGGCGCCGCGGCGGGGTCAGGTCGTGGCCGGGGTAGCGGTCGATCAGTGTCTGCACCGTGGGTGCACCGGTCTCGCCCGCGTGGTCGCCCTCGGACCAGGCGACCACCCGGTGCTGCACGTCGACACCCGCCACGAGGTCGGCGAACTCCTCGTCGTAGATCAGCACCGACGGCCTGTCCCGCTCCAGCACCTCGACGAGCTGCGGGCCGGCGAAGGCGGTGTTGAGGTAGATCACGTCGGCGCCGAGCTTGGCGGCGCCGATGCTGGCGTCGATGAAGCCACGGTGGTTGCGGGCCATGATGGCCACCCCGTCGCCCTCGCCCACCCCGAGGTCGGCCAGCGCGCGGGCCAGGCAGTTCGAGCGAGCCTGCAGCTCACCGAAGGTCAGCGACCCCAGCTCGTCGACCAGACCGACCCCGTCGGGGTTGCGCACGGCCAGCGTGGTGAAGCCCCCGGCCGGGCCGGGGCCCCAGGCCCGCAGGGCCAGCGCCAGCCGGGCCAGCACGAGGGGCGAGTAGGGCCGGACCACCCCGGCCCGCGTCAGCACCGTCGCAGTGGTGCCGGCGGTGGCCACTCCGGCCAGGATCTTCTGGAGTACCACGAGACGTCACGACCTCTTCCGACGACGAGCCAACCACGGGAGGCCGACGGCACCGAGACTAGTGGATCGCCCAGGTCGCGACAGGCGGTGCCGGGGCCAGGTTCAGGCTGGGGTCACCCGCGTGGTCACCCGCGTGGTCACCCGCGTGCTCAGGCCGGGGTCTTGGGGGCCAGCAGCCGGGTCGCGCTCCAGTCCTTGCTGACCGCGGCGGTGGTGGTCTGGGCGAGGCCGGCAATCGGCGCGGCCTCGGCGATGTCGGCGGGGTCGACGGCGTTGGGCCGACCGACCTTCGGAGTGAGCAGCCAGATGGACCCTCCTCCGACCAGGTCGGTGAGTGCGTCGACGAGCCCGTCCACGAGGTCGCCGTCCTCGTTGCGGAACCACACGAGCACGGCGTCGACCACGTTGCCGTAGTCACCGTCGACCATGTCGGCGTCGATCGTGTCCTCGATCGAGACGCGCACCGCGTCGTCGGCGTCCTTGTCCCAGCCGAGCTCCTGGACGACCATGCCCGGCGTGATCGACAGCCGGTCGGCCGGGCCTCCTGCCGAGCCTGTCTGGGTGGTCTCCTCACCCCGGGTCGAGCTCACGTGTTCCTCCAGACGACAGGTCGCCGCCCGCTGCTCGGACGATGACGTGGCCTGTAGTCCATCGGAGTTGCGGCGCAGACGCAACCCCACGCAGATCCCGGCCGCGTCACGGCTACGTCACGGATGTCTGGCAGCGCCCGGACCTGCGGCGTACGTCGTCGCAGGTCCGAGCCGTCCGCGTGCCCCGGCGGACCTACTGCCGGGTAGATTCCGTGGTGCACACGAGCGTGCGACGATGGTCAGGTGAGCGAAGACCCATCCTCCACGTCAGCCACCCGCGTCGGCACCGCCTCGGTCATCCACGAGGGCTTGCCGACCCAGCTCCCCGACATCGACCCCGACGAAACCCAGGACTGGCTGGACTCCTTCGACTCGATGCTCGCCGAGCGCGGTCGTGAGCGAGCCCGGTACGTGATGCTGCGCTTGCTCGAGCGGGCGCGACAGACCCAGGTCGGCGTACCGGCCCTGCGCAGCACCGACTACATCAACACGATCCCGCCCGAGCGCGAGCCCTGGTTCCCCGGCGACGAGGAGGTCGAGCGCCGGATCCGCGCGTTCATCCGCTGGAACGCCGCGGTGATGGTCTCCGACGCGAACCGCAAGGGTCTCGAGGTCGGCGGTCACATCGCGACGTACCAGTCCTCGGCGAGCCTCTACGAGGTCGGCTTCAACCACTTCTTTCGTGGCCACGACCACCCGGGCGGTGGCGACCAGATCTACATCCAGGGCCACGCCTCCCCCGGCATCTACGCCCGAGCCTTCCTCGAGGGCCGGCTCACCGAGCAGCAGCTGCTCTACTTCCGCCAAGAGGTGCAGCACGGACCAGGCGCCGGACTGCCCTCCTACCCGCACCCGAGGCTGATGTCGGACTTCTGGGAGTTCCCGACGGTCTCGATGGGCCTGACCGGCATCAACTCGATCTACCAGGCGCGCTTCAACCGCTACCTGCACAACCGGGGTGTCAAGGACACCGACCAGCAGCACGTGTGGGCGTTCCTCGGTGACGGCGAGATGGCCGAGCCCGAGTCGATCGGCGCGATCCGGATCGCGGCCCGCGAGGAGCTCGACAACCTGACCTGGGTCATCAACTGCAACCTGCAGCAGCTCGACGGCCCGGTCACGGGCAACGGCAAGATCATCCAGGAGCTCGAGGCCAACTTCCGCGGCGCCGGCTGGAACGTGATCAAGGTGATCTGGGGTCGCGAGTGGGATGCCCTGCTCGCCCAGGACGTCGACGGGGTGCTCGTCAACGCGATGAACAGCACCCCCGACGGCGCGTTCCAGACCTACTCCACCGAGGACGGTGCCTACAACCGCGAGCACTTCTTCGGTCAGGACCCGCGGCTGCGCAGGATGGTCGAGCACATGAGCGACCGTCAGATCGAGAAGCTGCCCCGCGGTGGTCACGACTACCGCAAGGTGTACGCCGCGTTCGACGCGGCCAGCAAGCACGTCGGGCAGCCGACGGTGATCCTGGCCCACACCATCAAGGGCTGGACGATCGACGCGCTGGAGGGCAAGAACGCCACCCACCAGATGAAGAAGCTGACCCGCGACGACCTGAAGAAGTTCCGCGACCGGCTCTACCTGCCGATGAGCGACAAGGACCTCGACGACGCCTACGACACCACCGGGGCGGCGCCGTTCTACCACCCCGGCGCGCAGTCGGCCGAGATCGAGTACATGCTCGAGCGGCGCCGTCAGCTCGGCGGCTCGATCCCCCGGCGCGAGGTCCGCGCCAAGGTGCTGACCCTGCCCGGCGACAAGTCCTACGCCGAGCTCAAGAAGGGCAACCAGAAGCACCCGGTCGCCACCACGATGGCCGCCGTCCGACTGCTGCGCGAGTGGATGAAGGACCCCGAGATCGGCCAGCGGGTCGTGCCGATCGCGCCCGACGAGTACCGCACCTTTGGGATGGACTCGCTGTTCCCGAGCGCCAAGGTCTACAACCCGGGCGGCCAGCAGTACGAAGCGGTGGACCGCAAGCAGCTGCTCGCCTACAAGGAGTCGATGCAGGGCCAGATGCTGCACGAGGGCATCTCCGAGGCGGGAGCGATGGCGTCCACGACGGCCGCCGGCTCGTCGTACTCCACGCACGGCGAGCACATGATCCCCTTCTACATCTTCTACTCGATGTTCGGTTTCCAGCGCACCGGTGACTCGATCTGGGCCATGGCCGACCAGCTCGCCCGCGGCTTCCTGATCGGGGCCACGGCGGGTCGCACCACGCTGACCGGTGAGGGCCTGCAGCACGCCGACGGACACTCGCCGCTCCTGGCGGCGACCAACCCCGCCGTCGTGCACTACGACCCGGCGTTCGCCTACGAGGTCGGCCGGGTGATGCGCTCCGGGCTCGAGCGGATGTACGGCTCGACGGAGCAGCACCCGCACGGCGAGGACGTCATCTTCTACATGACCGTCTACAACGAGCCGGTCGCGCAGCCGGCCGAGCCCGACGACGTCGACGTCGCGGGGATCCTGAAGGGCATCCACAAGATCTCGACCGCGGATGGCGCCGGCCCCCGGGTCCAGCTGATGGCCTCCGGCGTCGCGTTCCCCTGGATCGCGGAGGCGCAGCGCCTGCTGGCCGAGGAGTGGGGCGTCCAGGCCGACACCTGGTCGGTCACCTCGTGGAACGAGCTCGCCCGTGACGCGGTCGCCGCCGAGCACTGGAGCCTGCTGCACCCCGCCGAGGAGTCGCGGACGCCGTACATCACGACCAAGATGGCCGGCTCCGCGGGACCGGTGGTCGCGGTGTCCGACTACATGCGGGCCGTTCCGCTGCAGATCGCCCGCTGGGTGCCGGAGGACTACCGCGTCCTGGGTGCCGACGGCTTCGGCTTCGCCGACACCCGACCGGCCGCGCGCCGGTTCTTCCAGATCGACGCGCAGTCGGTCGTCGTCCAGGCCCTCCAAGCCCTGGCCGATGCGGGCGAGCTCGACCGCTCCGTGGTCGAGAAGGCGTTCTCCGCGTACCGCATCGACGACCCGACGGCCGTGGCCGGGGTCATGCAGGAGGGCGGCGACGCCTGACTGCTGGGGCGGGTCTGCCTACGCCGTGATGTCGCGCACCGGGGCGAGCGGGCCGACCGGCGCGGTCAGCGGGGCCTTGAGCATCCGCCGCCACCGGGCCCGGCTGTACGCCGCCGGTGCGGTCGCGCTGACGAACTCGCACAGCAGCCGGACGAACCGCTCCGGGTCGTCCTTGTGCGGGAAGTGGCCGGCGCCCGGGATCACGTCGACGTGAGCCTCGGGGGCCAGGGCGGCGGCGTTGCTGGCGTGCCGGACCGGGATGACCATGTCGTCGCGGCCCCACACGACCGCCATCGGCATCGCTTCCGTCAGGTAGGCACGGTCGGCCATCGTGATGATCTGGCCCCGCCAGTCCACCACCGCGCGGACGACGTGGCGGACCGCGGCGCGCGAGCGCGGATCCTTGAACGACTCGACGATGTCGGCCACCGCGTCGAGGTCGTGGGTCACCCGCAGCGGCACCCGCGCCAGGGTCCGCAGCGCCGTGGTGTTGACCTGCCGCACGACCGGCAGGGTCAGGACTCCCATCAGCTGGTGGAACCCGGGCGCGGTGATGGCCCGGATCGCCGGCGTGACCTCGGGACCCAGCCCGCCCGAGGCGACCAGCATCATCCGCTCGGTCCGCTCGGGAAACTGGTAGGCGAACTGCATGGCGACGCCGCCGCCGAAGCTGTGGCCCACCACCGTCACCTTGTCGATGCCCAGCACCGTCAGCAGGTCGCGCATCCCGTTGGCGTAGCCGCCGACGCTGTAGTCGGCGCGAGGCTTCGCCGACTGGCCGTGGCCCAGCAAGTCGGGCGCGATCACGGTGAAGTGCTCAGCCAGCCCGGACAGGACAGGGGACCAGGTCGTGTGGTCGCAGCCCAGGCCGTGCAGCAGCAGGATTGCTGGTCCCGAGCCCGCCTTGACGAAGGCGCGGCGGTGCCCGTGGATGGTGACGAACTGGACCGAGACCTCGCCCGCATCGGGTGCTTGGCGCACTTTCCCCCCTCCGGACGTCGATAGGTCCGCGATTCAACCAGATGCCGGGTCGCCTCGGCATACCCTCGGGGTCCCGGTCTGGTCTCGAGCACCGAGGACGTCCCTGCCGGCCCGGGTCTCGTGGGCCGGGCCCGACGCCGCCGAGCCGGTCGCTGACCCGTTCGGCACCCGGCCGGTGCCCGGGTGGGAGGATGACCCGGTGCCCCCCGGAACAGCCGCCGCCTCGCTGCGGCGCTCCACCGGCGTGCTGAGCACCATGGCGACCGCCCGGATGGATGCCGACCTGCCGTGGTTCGGCGACCTGAGCGCGCAGGACCGGTCCTGGGTCGGCCTGATCGTGCAGGCCGGCATCCGCGGGTTCGTCGACTGGTACGCCGATCCAGCCAGCGCCACCGGCCCGGCCAGCCCGGGCCCCACGGGGGGCCAGGCCCTGGCGGACCAGATCTTCGGGGCCGCTCCGCGGGCCCTGGCCGGGGTGATCACCCTGCAGCAGACCGTCGACCTGGTCCGCCTGTCCATCGAGGTCGTGGAGCGCAACATCGACCAGTTGCTCGACCCGACGGACCTGCCGGCCGTGCGGGAGGCCATCTCGCGCTACGCCCGCGAGGTCGCGTTCGCGACGGCCGAGGTC
This sequence comes from Nocardioides sp., assembly GCA_026786275.1. Lineage (GTDB taxonomy): Bacteria > Actinomycetota > Actinomycetes > Propionibacteriales > Nocardioidaceae > Nocardioides. Next base: position 26,480 of record JAJAYJ010000182.1, read on the forward strand.
TACGCACGCGCGGCCGAGGCCCGCGGCGCCTGGGACGCGCGGCTCGAAGCCCTGGTGGTGGACGCCGTCCTGCGGGCCGAGGCCGACGAGACCCTGCTGTCCCGGGCCAGCGCGCTCGGGTGGGCGGCCCGCGGGCCGGTGGTGGTCGTGCTCGGCACCGTCCCCGCGCGGCGTACCGAGACCGACCTGTTCGCCGAGGTACGCCGGGTCGCCCAGGCCGCGGGCATGGATGCCCTGTGCGCGGTCCAGGGCGACCGGCTGGTGGTCCTGCTGGGCGGCATCGACGACGCCCGTGCGGCCTGCGAGGTGATCCTCGGCCAGCTCGGGGGCGGACCCGTCGTGGTCGGGCCGGTCGCGACCGACCTGGCCGGTGCCCACATCTCGGCCCGGGCCGCGCTCGCGGGCTGGCGGGCCGCTCCCGGCTGGCCGCAGGCGCCACGACCGGTGCTCAGCTCCGAGCTGCTGCCCGAGCGGGCGCTGGCCGGCGACGGGCATGCGCGCCGGCACCTGGTCGAAGAGGTCTACCTCCCGCTGCTGCAGGCCCGGGGCGCCCTGATCGAGACCCTCACCGCCTGGTTCGACCAGGGCTGCGCGGTCGAGGCGACCTCCCGGGCGCTCTTCGTGCACGCCAACACAGTGCGGTACCGGCTGCGGCAGATCGCGGACCTGACCGACCTGCTGCCGACCGACGCCCGCGACGGGCTGACCCTGCAGCTGGCCCTGGTCCTGGGCCGCCTGTCCGGACGGGACCTGTGAGCCGCCCTCAGCGATGTTTGTAGGAACCTCACAAAGATCCTCGGGCGAGTTGGTGGGGGTCGGACGCGCGGTCGGCGCCCTGGCGTGGGCACAGTGGTCTCGTGCTCGTCATCGTCGCTCCCGGTCAGGGTGCCCAGACTCCCGGATTCCTGAAGCCGTGGCTGGAGGACCCGACGTTCGCCGCCCGCCTGGACTGGCTCGCGACCGTGGCGGGGATCGACCTGGCGCACTACGGCACCGAGGCGGACGCCGAGACGATCCGTGAGACCCAGGTCGCCCAGCCGCTCCTGGTGAGCACCGGTCTGGTGGCGGCCCTCCACCTGTTCCCGCACCCCAACGACGCCTTCGAGCGGATCGGCGCCGTCGCCGGCCACAGCGTCGGCGAGCTCACGGCTGCGGCGGGCGCCCGGGTGATCACCGCCGAGCAGGCGATGGTGCTGGTCCGCGAGCGCGGCCGGGCGATGGCCCAGGCGAGTGCGACCACGCCTACCGGGATGACCGCCGTGCTCGGAGGCGATCGTGAGGAGGTGCTGGCCGCGCTGGCCACCCACGGCCTGGTCGCCGCCAACGACAACGCCGCCGACCAGATCGTCGCCGCGGGCACCCTGGAGCAGCTCGAGGCCTTCAGGGCCGACCCGCCGGCCAAGGCCCGCCTGGTCCCGCTGAGCGTCGCCGGCGCGTTCCACACCCAGCACATGTCCTCGGCCAGCGACCGGATGGCCCAGCTGGCCCGGTCGGTCTCGGTGCACGACCCCCGGACCCGCGTCATCTCCAACAAGGACGGCCAGGTCATCCACAACGGTCCGGCGGTGCTGCAGCGGATCGTCGGCCAGATCGCCCGCCCGGTGCGGTGGGACCGGTGCCTCGAGACGATGGAGGACCTCGGGGTGACCGGCATCCTCGAGATGCCACCCGCCGGCACCCTGACCGGCATCGCCAAGCGCGCCCTGCCCGGCGTCGAGACGTTCGCGCTCAAGGGCCCTGAGCTCCTCGACGCCGCCCGGGCGTTCTGCGAGAAGCACGGCGAACCCTCTCCGATGACCTCCACGCCCACCTGGCGGATGGTCGTCTCGCCGGTCAAGGGCACCTTCCACCGGGACCCGGAGGCCGGTGACCTCGACATGCTCTCCGCCGGTGCGCTGATCGGCGACGTCGCCAGCCTGCGCGACCGCATCCCGGTCAAGGCCGGCCACGGTGGACAGGTCGTGGAGTGGCTCGTCGAGGACGGCGACCCGGTCTCGCCCGGCCAACCCCTGCTGCGCCTGCACCCCGAGGGCGTGGCGTGATGGTCGAGCTCGCTCGCGCCCCGGGGGCGCCCGCCGCCCGGATCCTGGGTCTGGGAAGCTACCGCGCGTCCCGGGTCGTGCCCAACAGCGAGATCGTCGGCCGGATCGAATCCTCCGACGAGTGGGTCCAGCAGAGATCGGGGATCAAGGAGCGTCGCTGGGTCGCCGAGGGTGAGACGCTCCGGTCGATGGCGGTGGCCGCGGCCGAGGCCGCGCTGCAGCGCGCGGGCCTCGTGGGTGCCCAGGTCGACTGCGTGATCGTGGCGACCGTGACCCACATGATGCAGACACCGGCGCTGGCCACCCTCGTGGCGCTCGACATCGGCACCGAGCAGGCGGCGGCCTTCGACATCTCGGCCGCGTGTGCGGGCTTCTGCCACGGCGTCTCCATGGCCTCGGACATGGTCCGCGCCGGCAGCGCCGCCCACGTGCTCGTGATCGGCGCCGAGTTGCTCTCGGAGTTCACCGACCCCGACGACCGGGGTACCGCGTTCATCTTCTCCGACGGGGCCGGGGCCATCGTCGTCGGCCCGAGTGAGACCCCGGGCATCGGGCCGGTCGTGTGGGGCTCCGACGGCGCCCAGTACGACCTGATCCGGCAGCGCGAGGACTGGCGTGACGTCGTACGCACCGATGCTCCGGTCGTCCCGCACCTGGTAATGCAGGGCAACTCCGTCTTCCGGTGGGCGTCGTTCACGATGGCCAAGGTAGGCCTGGAGGCGGTCCAGCGGGCCGGCATCACCGTCGACGACCTCGACTGCTTCGTGCCGCACCAGGCCAACAACCGGATCACCGACGCGATGGCGCGGGCGATGAAGCTGCCCGACACGGTCAAGATCGCCCGCGACATCATCGAGCAGGGCAACAGCTCGGCCGCCTCGATCCCCCTCGCGCTCGACCGGATGGTCGCCGAGGGCGACGCCCGCTCCGGTGACACCGCGCTCCTGATCGCCTTCGGCGCCGGCCTCGCGTACGCCGCACAGGTCGTCGTCGTGCCGTGACCGGCACCCCCTGTTGCATCACCCAGCTCGACCCCCAGCTCGACACCCACCGCACCACTCACCAAGAGAAGGAACACGCCTGATGGCCACCACCGAAGAGATCCGCGCCGACCTCGCCGAGATCGTCAACGAGGTCGCTGGCATCGACGCCGACGACGTGCAGCTCGACAAGTCGTTCGTCGACGACCTCGACGTCGACTCACTGTCCATGGTCGAGGTCGTCGTCGCTGCCGAGGAGAAGTTCGGCGTCTCGATCCCCGACGACGAGGTCAAGAACCTGAAGACCGTCGGGGACGCGGTCGCGTTCATCGAGCGGGCCCAGGCCTGAGCCGAGTCTCACCCCACCAGGAGCCAGACACCTCATGAGCCGCACTCGCGTCTTCGTCACCGGCATGGGCATGACCACCCCGGTCGGTGGCGACCTGCCCAGCACCTGGGAGGCCCTGCTCGCGGGCCGCTCGGGGATCCGCCACCTCACCGAGGACTGGGCCGAGGAGCTGCCGGTCAAGATCGCCGGCCGGGTCGCGGTCGAGCCGACCGAGGTGCTCGAACGCGTCAAGGCCCGACGCCTCGATCGCAGCGCCCAGTTCGCCATGGTGGCCGCGATGGAGGCCTGGCGTGACGCTGGTCTCGAGGGGGTCCAGCTGGACTCCGAGCGCGTGGGCGTCGCCTGCGCCTCGGGCATCGGCGGGGTGACCACACTTCTGGACAACTACGACGTCCTCAAGGCGAAGGGGGCGCGTCGGGTGTCCCCCCTGGCGGTACCGATGCTGATGCCGAACGCCCCCGCGGCCAACATCAGCCTGTACGTCGGCGCGCGCGCCGCGGTCAACACCCCGGTGTCGGCCTGTGCGTCGGGCAACGAGGCCATCGCCCTGGCCCTGGACCAGATCCGTCTGGGCCGGGCCGACGTGGTCGTCGCCGGCGGCACCGAGGCGGCGATCCACCCACTGCCGATGGCGGCGTTCGCCAACATGATGGCGCTGTCGAAGAACGCCAGCGACCCCACGACCGTGTCCCGACCGTGGGACACCGCACGGGACGGGTTCGTGCTGGGTGAGGGCGCCGGCATCCTCATCCTGGAGTCCGAGGAGCACGCCCGGGCCCGCGGCGCCCGGATCTACGCCGAGGTTCTCGGCGCCGGCATCACCGCCGACGGGCACGACATCGCCCAGCCGGACCCACAGGGCCGCGGCGGCGCGCGTGCCATCCTGCGCGCGTTGGGCGAGGCCGAGATCTCGGCGACCGACATCGTCCACATCAACGCCCACGCCACGTCGACGCCGCAGGGCGACATTGCCGAGGGCCTGATGATCCACGCCACCCTCGGCGCGCAGGCTCCGCACGTGGTCGTCACCAGCACCAAGTCGATGACCGGTCACCTGCTCGGGGCAGCCGGCGCGATCGAGTCGATCGCGACGGTGCTCGCCCTGCACCACCGCACGGTGCCGCCGACGATCAACCTCGACGACCGCGACCCCCAGGTCGACCTCGACATCGCCACCGCGGTCCGCGAGCTGCCCTCCGGCGACATCGCGGCCCTCAACAACTCGTTCGGCTTCGGCGGCGCCAACGTCGCCGTCGCCTTCGGCAGCGCCTGAGAACGGGAGCACGATGACCACGACCGAGACCGCCGACCCTGCTGAGGTCGTCCGCGACCCACGCCACCCGGTGAGCCGCCTCGAGGCGCTCCTCGACGCCGGCACGGTGCACCTGATCAGCGACGACGACGACTCGGGGATGCTGGCAGCCGTGGGCACCGTCCACGGCACCCCGGTCGTGGCGTTCTGCTCAGACGCCACCGTGATGGGCGGTGCCATGGGTGACCTGGGGTGCCGGGTCGTCGTCGACGCCTACCACCGGGCCCTCAGCGACCGGATCCCGATCATCGGGCTCTGGCACTCCGGCGGAGCCCGGCTAGCCGAGGGCGTGCTGTCCCTGCACGCCGTGGGCCGGATCTTCCACGCGATGACCCAGGCCTCCGGCCGGATCCCGCAGATCTCGGTGGTGCTGGGCCCTGCTGCCGGTGGCGCGGCGTACGGTCCGGCGCTCACCGACGTCGTCATCCTCGGCCCCGCCGGCCGGATCTTCGTCACCGGGCCCGACGTGGTGCGCTCGGTCACCGGCGAGGACGTCGACATGCTGCGCCTGGGTGGTCCCGAGCCGCACGGGCGACGCTCCGGGGTGGTGCACATCGTCTCCGAGAGCGAGCAGGAGGCGCTAGACCGCGCCCGCGACCTGGCCGCACTGCTGGGCACGCAGGGCGGCCTCCGGGTGGACCAGGTCGAGGACCGCGACCTGGGCGGGCTGCTCCCCGAGTCGCGCAAGCGGGCCTACGACGTGCACCCGCTCGTGCAGGGACTCCTCGACGACGACACCATGGTGGAGCTGCACACCCGGTGGGCGCCCAACATCGTCACCGCGCTGGGGCGTCTCGGCGGTCGCACCGTCGGCGTCGTCGCCAACAACCCGCTGCGCCTGGGCGGCTGCCTGGATTCCCTATCGGCCGAGAAGGCCTCCCGCTTCGTGCGGATGTGTGACGCGTTCGGGGTCCCGCTGGTGGTCCTGGTGGACGTGCCGGGCTACCTGCCGGGCGTGGGGCAGGAGTGGGACGGCGTCGTGCGCCGCGGCGCCAAGCTGCTGCACGCGTTCGCGGAGTGCGTCGTGCCCCGCGTCACCCTCGTCACCCGCAAGACGTACGGCGGGGCCTACATCGCCATGAATGCTCGCTCGCTCGGGGCCACCCGGGTCTTCGCTTGGCCGGGTGCCGAGGTGGCGGTGATGGGCGCGGTCGCGGCGATCCGGATCCTGCACCGGCGCCGGCTCTCCGAGGTCGCGCCCGAGATGCGTAGCCGGGTCGAGGCGGAGCTCGCGGCCGAGCACGAGCGGATCGCGGGTGGGGTCGACAAGGCCGTCGAGATCGGGGTGGTCGACGAGGTCGTCGAACCGGGCCGTACCCGCACGATGATCGCGGCCGCCATCGATGCGGCCATCCAGGCCGACGGTGTGCAGCGCGGCCGGCACGGCAACATCCCGCTCTGAGCCGGAGAACGCGCGCTCAGCCCGCTACATCGTGCGGCACACGTCCAGCGTCGCTGGCGGGCGCCGCCCCGGCCCCCGGCCGTCGCGGCCCGCCGTCCGGCTCCGGCCGACTCAGACCACCTGGTGCAGCCAACGCACGGGTGCGCCCTCGCCGGCGTGCCGGAACGTCTCCAGCTCGTCGTCCCACGGCTTGCCGAGCAGCTTGTCGATCTCGATCAGCACGGTGGTGTCGCCCAGGGCGGCCTTGACGACCGCAGCCTTGAGCCGGTCCTCGGGGATCATGATGTCCCCGTGCAGCCCGGTCACGGCGTGGAAGATGCCGAGGCCGGGGGTGGAGGAGAAGCGCGCGCCCTCGGTCGACGCGGTCGGCTCCTCGGTGATCTCGAAACGCAAGTGGTCCCAGCCCCGCAGCGCCGAGGCGATCGCCACCGCGGTGCCGGCGTCACCGGTCCATGAGAACTCCGCGCGGTAGGTGCCAGCCTGCGCGGGCTGCGGGGTCCACTCCAAATCCACGGGCACCCCGAGCACCCCTCCAGCCGCCCACTCCAGGTGGGGGCACAGGGCCGAGGGTGCTGAATGAATGTACAGAACGCCCCTCGTCGCCGAACGGGTGGCGAGACGGGTCGAGGCAGGTGCGGTCACCGTGGGTCTCCTTTTCTCCGGCGTGAGCTACGCCTTCCCCGGCGATCTCGTAGCGGAGAGAGAAGTTCCTGCGAATGAACAGTGGTATCACCCACCATTGTGACGGATGGGGCGCCTGAGCACCAGTCCTGAAGAGCGTGTACCCGGGTCGCCGTGTCTGAGCTTCCGGGATCGAGCGCCGCCAGGACCTCAGAGAGCGGACTTCTCCAACGCCTCGGCCCTTGCCGCGGCGTCCGTGATCTCGTCGGAATCGATTGCGTGAGCCCGGTGGAACCACTCCGCGGCATCCTGGGGACGGCCGGCCTCCTCGAGGGTGTCCGCGTACGCGTAGCGCAGCCGCACGACCCAGGAGCCTCGTGACTTGTTGTTGAGCGGCGCGAGCTCGAGGGTGCGCAGGGCGGCGTCGAACTGGCCCATGTCGCGTCGGGCACCGGCCTCGACGATCGTCATCTCGGCCTTGGCCTCGGGAGCGAAGTTGGCGACCGACGGGCTCTTCGCCAACTTCAACGCCTGCTCAGGCTGCTTCATGGCGCGGTGACAGTCCGCCATGATCGGCAGGTAGGCGGTGGCCCCGTTCATCCGCTTGGCCGCCCTCAGGTCGGAGAGCGCCTCCGGGTAGTGACCCGCTGCATAGGCTGCCTCTCCGGCCGCCTCCCGCACCACGGCGATCCGTGGGGCCCGGATCCGGGCGGCCCGGGCGTGCTGGAACGCGGTCTCCGGATCGTCGTCGATGCACATGCCCGCAGCGACCAGATGCCGGGCGACCCGGTTGGCCAACTTCTCGGGCAACGCCCTCAGCTGGCTGAGGATCACCTTGTCCAGCTCGGAGCCGGTGATCTCCGGGGAGAGATCCGGACCGTCGTACGCCACTTGGTCCGCGGTCCGCTCAGCGGGGTCACGACGAGGCCGGTCGGACTGCTGACGGCGGTCGTCGCCCCCACGAGGATCGGTACGCCGGCCGCGGCTGTCGTCGCGACCTCTGCTGTCGTCGCGACTACGACCTGCCGACGGACGGCCCTGCCCTCCCGCGGCTCCACGGCCCCGCTGCTCGGACCGACCGGCACCGGCTCCACTCTCATCGCTGCTGGCAGGCTTGGCGGGGCCTCCACGCGTCGTGGGGCGTCGCGCCCCGTCACGCGGCGCCCGCTGGTTGCGACGTTCCTCAGCCACGTCGGCACCTCTCCTGGTCGATCCCGACCACATGTCTGGAAAATGACGTAGAGGCCACCTTGCGGTGGCCTCTACGAAGTGTATGTCCGGCGGCGTCCTACTCTCCCACAACCTCTCGGTTGCAGTACCATCGGCGCTGAAAGGCTTAACTTCCGGGTTCGGGATGGGACCGGGTGTTTCCCTCTCGCTATGGCCGCCGTAACCCTGGTACCCGCCACCTACCC
>JAJAYJ010000183.1 GCA_026786275.1 Nocardioides sp.
CCGGCAGCCCGAGCCGCTCGGCCGTCTGGGTCGCCTCGGTGTCGAGGTCGTAGATGACCTCCATGTGGTCGGAGACGAACCCGACCGGCACCATCACCACGGCCGGGGCACCCCTGGCGTGCAGGGTCTCCAGGTGGTCGTTGATGTCGGGCTCCAACCACGGCACATGCGGCGCGCCCGAGCGCGAGCAGAAGACCAGCTCGTGCGGGCGCTCCTGCCCCGTGACCTCGGCCACCCGACGGGCCACCTCGGCCGCGACCGAGCGGTGCTGATCGAGGTAGGCGTTGCCGTCGGGGCCGCTGCCGTCGTTCATGGACGTCGGAATCGAGTGCGTCACGAACGCCAGGTGGGCGCCCTCGCGCACGTCGGCGGGCAGGTCGGCCAGGGCGGCCACCACCCCGTCGACGACCGGCGCCACGAAACCGGGGTGGTTGAAGTAGTGCCGCAGCTTGTCGAGCACCGGGGCACCCTCGACCCCGTCGACGGCGTCGTAGAGGTTCTCGCGGTACTGCCGGCAGCTGGAGTAGGAGGAGTAGGCGCTGGTCACGAAGCAGGCCGCGCGGGTCACCCCGTCGGCCGCCATCCGGGTCACCGTGTCCTTGAGGTAGGGGTCCCAGTTGCGGTTGCCCCAGTAGACCGGCAGGTTGATCCCGGCCTCGGCGAGGTCGGCCCGCAGTGCCGTGAGGAACTCCCGGTTCTGGTCGTTGATCGGCGAGCGACCACCGAAGAGGAAGTAGTGCTCCCCCACCTGCTCCAACCGTTCGCGGGGGATGCCGCGGCCGCGGGTGACGTTCTCGAGGAAGGGCACCACGTCCTCGGGCTTCTCGGGTCCGCCGAAACTGACCAGCAGCAGCGCGTCGTACGGCGTCACGTCGGGCGGTGCGTCGGGCTCCATACCGATATCGTAGGGAGGCCGTGAGGCGGGCTGCTCACCCTCCCTCTCCCGGCCCTACGCTGGCGGTGATGCTCACCTCGTACCGCCGGATCCTGACGCCACCCGGGCACCTGCTGTTCAGCCTGACCGGGCTCTTCGCGCGGCTGCCGATCTCCATGGTCGGCCTGGGCATCGTGCTGCTCGTCGAGGCCGGCACCGGGTCCTACGGCGTGGCCGGGGCGGTCTCGGCGGCCTACATGGTCGCGAACGCGATCCTCGCGATCCTGCAGGGCCGTCTGGTCGACGGCCTCGGGCAGGCCCGGGTGCTCGCGGGCGCCAGCGTCGTCTTCGGCGTCGCCATGGTCGCGCTGATCACCTCGGTGCAGTCCGGCTGGGCGATCGGCACGTCGTACCTCTTCGCGGCGCTGGCCGGTGGGTCCCTGCCGCAGATCGGCTCGTGCGTGCGGGCACGCTGGTCGCACGTGCTGTCGGCGCCGGCGGACGTCCAGACGGCGTACGCGCTGGAGGCGGTCGTCGACGAGGCCGTCTTCATCCTCGGCCCGATCCTGGTCACCGTGCTCGCGACCTCCGTGCACCCGGTCGCCGGCCTGGGCGCAGCGATCGTCGCGGGGGTCGGTGGCAGCCTGGCGTTCGCGGCCCAGCACCGCACCGAGCCGCCCGCCCAGCCCCACGACCGCAGCACCGGGGCCCGGCCGGGACTGCCGTGGCGCACGGTCGTACCGCTCACCGTGGTCTGCGCGTGCCTCGGGGTGCTGTTCGGCGCCGCGGAGGTCACCACCGTGGCCTTCGCCGACGAGCAGGGAGACAAGGCGTACGCCGGTGGCCTGCTCGCGCTCTGGGCGCTGGGCAGCCTGCTCTCCGGGGTGGTCACCGGCGCCGTCAGCTGGCGCAGCGGGCCGACCGTCCGGGTGCGGATCGGCTCCCTGGCGATGGCTGCGGCGATGGTGCCGCTCGCCTTCATCGACTCCCTGCCGCTGATGGGGCTGGCGCTCATCGTCGGTGGGGTGGCGATCGCGCCCACGATGGTGGCGACGCTGTCCCTGACCGAGCGCTCGGTACCGCCGGCCCGGCTGACCGAGGGCATGGCCATCATGCAGACCGGTCTGGTCGCCGGCGTCGCGCCGGGCGCCACCCTCAGCGGCTTCGTGGTCGATCACTCGGGCGCCTCAGCGGCCTTCCTGGTCAGCGTCGCCGCAGGTCTCGTCGCCGCGCTGGCCGCCCAGCTGCTGCCGCGCGCCCGGGCCGGCGCGCGA
>JAJAYJ010000184.1 GCA_026786275.1 Nocardioides sp.
CCCCAACCCGCCGCGGCTGCGGGTGGGGGCCCCCCTCGCGCCCCGCGCGCGGGCGCGGGCTCGGCCCCCCCCGCCGCGTTTTGCGGGGGTGGTGTTTTGCGGGGGGCGCCGCCCCCGCCGAGCTGTCCTGGATCGAGACGGCACTGGACCCCGACGTGCTCACGATCGGGTTCGCGCGGCGGGTGCCGTCGTACAAGCGGCTGACGCTGATGCTGCGCGACCCCGTGCGGCTCAAGGCCCTGCTGCTGCACCCGGAGCGGCCGATCCAGCTCGTCATCGCGGGCAAGTCCCACCCGGCCGACGACGGCGGCAAGAAGCTGATCCAGGAGATGGTGCGCTTCGCCGACGACCCGGAGGTCCGCCACCGCATCGTGTTCCTGCCCAACTACGACATCGCCATGGCCCTGCCGCTCTACCCCGGCTGCGACGTCTGGCTGAACAACCCGCTGCGGCCCTACGAGGCGTGCGGCACCTCGGGCATGAAGGCCGCCCTGAACGGTGGCCTCAACCTCTCGATCCTCGACGGCTGGTGGGACGAGTGGTTTGACGGCGAGAACGGCTGGGCCATCCCGTCGGCCGACGGCGTGGACGACCCCGACACGCGTGACGACCTGGAGGCGACTGCGCTCTACGACCTGATCGAGCACGAGGTGGCACCCCGGTTCTACGACGTCGGCGACGACGGTGTGCCGGTGCGCTGGCTCGAGATGGTCCGCCACACCCTGACCTCGCTCGGCCCCAAGGTGCTGGCCACCCGGATGGTGCGCGACTACGTCCGCAAGCTCTACGCACCCGCCGCCGGCAACGCTCGGTTGCTGAACTCCGACTACGCCGGGGCTGCGGCGCTGGCCGGGTGGAAGGGCCGGGTCCGCCGGGGCTGGCCGGGCGTGCGGGTGGAGCACGTGGAGAGCGACGGGGTCGGCGACGCACCCGAGGTCGGCGCTGTGCTGTCCGTGCGCGCGTTCGTCGCGCTCGGCGACCTGACGCCCGACGACGTCGAGGTGCAGCTGGTGCACGGCCGACCGACCGGTGAGGACGAGCTCGTCGACACCCTGAGCACGCCGCTGGGCGTGAGCGAGTCCTACGAGGGCGGTCGGCACCGCTTCGACGGTGACGTCGAGCTCACCCGAGGTGGCGCCTTCGGCTACACGGTCCGGGTGGTGCCCCGCAACCCCGCGCTGGTCTCCGTGGCCGAGCTGGGCGTCGTCGCGCTTCCCTGAGACCCGCGAAGGCGGGGGCCGGCTCGATCGGCTGAAGCTGGCTCACGCCTCGCGCAGGACCACCACGGTGCGGGGCCGGATCATCATCCGCAGGCCCGGCTTGACCGGGGTGCCGAGCGCCAGCTCGGGGTCGGTGGAGAGCACGACCTCGCCCCGCTGCACCCAGTTGTTGTCGGGCAGGTCCACGGGCACCCGCTCGTCGGTGGCGTTGAACCAGATCATGAACGAGGCGTCGACCTGCTGCTCGCCGCGCGGCCCGGGAGCCCGCAGCGGCGCACCGGAGACGAACATCCCCAGCGCCGCCAGTCCGGTGTCGTGCCAGTCGGCCTCGGTCATCTCGCGACCCGACGGGTGCAGCCAGGCCAGGTCCTTGGGCCCGCCGCGGATCGTGGGCCGGCCCTCGAACCAGTGCCGCTGCCGCAGGGCCGGGTGCTCGCGGCGCAGTCGCAGCGCGGTCTTGGTGACGCCGTAGACGTCGAGCCAGGCGTCGTCGGCACGCCAGTCGATCCAGGAGGTCTCGTCGTCGTGGCAGTAGGGGTTGTTGTTCCCACCCTGGGTGCGGCCGCGCTCGTCGCCCGCGGTGATCATCGGGACGCCGTTGGACAGGCACAGCGTGGCCATCAGGTTGGCGGCCTGCCGGCGCCGTCGCGCCCCGATCAGCGGGTCGTCGCTCGCGCCCTCGACACCGAGGTTCCAGCTCCGGTTGTCGTCGGTGCCGTCGCGGTTGTGCTCGCCGTTGGCCTCGTTGTGCTTGTGGTCGAAGGAGACCAGGTCACGCACGGTGAAGCCGTCGTGGGCGGTGACGAAGTTGACCGAGGCGTACGCCGAGCGGCCGTCGTCGGCGTACAGGTCCGAGGAGCCGGCCAACCGGGTCGCGACGGTACGGATGCCGCTGCTCTGCCGGCGCCAGAAGTCGCGGATGACGTCGCGGTACTGGTCGTTCCACTCCACCCACGGCGGCGGGAACTCCCCGACCCGGTAGCCGGTCATCGAGGCGTCCCACGGCTCGGCGATCAGCTTCACGTGCCGCAGGACCGGGTCCTGCCCGATGGTGGTCAGCAGGCGCGAGGCCATGTCGACCTCGCCCGCGGTGCGGGTCAGCGCGGAGGCCAGGTCGAAGCGAAAGCCGTCGACGTGCATCTCGGTGACCCAGTAGCGCAGGGAGTCCAGGATCACCCGCAGCGGATAGGGCTGCGAGGCGTCGACGGTGTTGCCGCAGCCGGTCACGTCCCAGTAGGTGTCGTCCCATGGCGCCTGCGGAACTGTCGGGGGCACCCGGTGGTAGACCTTGTCGTCCAGGCCGCGGAACGACAGCGTCGGTCCGCTGGGGCCGGCCTCGGCGGTGTGGTTGTAGACCACGTCGAGGATCACTTCGATCCCGGCCCGGTGCAACGCCTTGACCAGGTCCTTGAACTCGCGCACCTGCCCGCCGCGGTCCCCGGACGCGCTGTAGGCACCGTGCGGCGCGAAGTAGCCCAGCGAGTTGTAGCCCCAGTAGTTCACCAGGCCGCGGGCGACCACGGCCGGCTCCGAGTAGAACTGGTGCACCGGCAACAGCTCCACGGCGGTGATCCCGAGGTCGCGCAGGTACTCCACGACGGTCGGCTGGGCCAACCCGGCGTACGTGCCGCGCAGGTGCTCGGGCACCCGGTCGTGCAGCGCGGTCATGCCCTTGACGTGGGCCTCGTAGACGACCGTGTCGCGCCAGCGGGTCCGCAGCGGCACGTCGCCCTCCCAGTCGTAGTCGTCGCGGACCACGACGCTGCGGGGCACGTACGGAGCGGAGTCGGCCGCGCTGGGCCGGGTGGGGTCGGCGGGGTCGTAGCCGAAGATCGCCGGGTCGTAGGTCAGCTCGCCGCTCACCGCCCGGGCGTAGGGGTCGAGCAGCAGCTTCGCGGAGTTGAAGCGCAGACCGGCCTGCGGCGCCCAGCGGCCGGCC
>JAJAYJ010000185.1 GCA_026786275.1 Nocardioides sp.
GGCCGCCGCCGCGGCGGCGGCCGCCGCGCTGCCCGCCCCGCAGGGCATCTGCGCGGACCCCGCCATCGTGGTGACGCCGTCGCTGCCGTCGCCGGTGGCCGGTGCCGACGTGGGGATCCTGCTCGACCTGCGCACCCGGTTCTCGCCGGCCTGCACGTGGACGATCTCGCCGGACCAGCTGGTCCTGAAGGTGACCTCGGGCGAGGACGACATCTGGTCGACCCAGCAGTGCCCGCAGGCGGTCCCGACCCAGGACCTGGTGCTGCGACGCGCGGTGTCGACCCAGGTCCAGGTCGTCTGGAGCGCCAGGCGCTCCGACGATGACTGCACCAACCGCACGACCTGGGCCCTGCCCGGTTTCTACCACGTGCTGGTGGCCGCCCTGGCCGGCGAACCGACCGACCTCCAGTTCGAGCTCACGAAGCCGGTGCCCGCCGAGATCACCGAGACACTGCCGCCCCAGGCCACGGGGGCGAAGCAGCAGGGCGCCGAGGCGAAGCAGCAGCAGGCCGAGCAGAAGGCCCGGAGCACCAAGAAGGCCCGGCAGGGCTGAGCCGGCTCAGTACCGCTCGAGGATGCTGGACTCGGCCAGGCGCGAGAGGCCCTCACGGACGCTGCGTGCCCTCAGCTCGCCCACACCGTCGACAGCCTGCAGGTCCTCGACGCCGGCCGAGAGCAGCTTCTGGAGCGTGCCGAAGTGGTCGACGAGTCGGTCGACGACGGTCGGTGGCAGCCGTGGCACCTTGGCCAGCAGCCGGTAACCGCGCGGCGCGACCGCGCCATCGAGGTGCTCGCCGTTGCCCAGGCCCAGGACCCGGGCGGCCGAGGCGGGATCGACCAGCTCGAGGGCGGAGAGCGCGGCCAGCCGCTCCAGCAGCTCCTCGGGGCTCTTGGCCCGGCGCCCGCCCGGCAGGTAGTCGCGGATCACCAGCTCGCGCTCGGAGTCGACACCGGTGACCAGCTCCTCCAGCTGCAGGGCCAGCAAGCGACCGTCGGTGCCGAGCTCGAGCACGTAGTCCTCGACCTCGCTGGCGATCCGGGTGACCATCTCGAGTCGTTGGGCCACGACCGCGACGTCGCGCACGGTGACGAGGTCCTCGATCTCGAGCGCCGACAGGGTGCTGGAGACCTCGTCGAGGCGCATCTTGTAGCGCTCCAGGGTGGCCAGGGCCTGGTTGGCCCGCGACAGGATCTGGCCCGACCCCTCCAGCACGTGGCGGGTCTCGCCGACGTAGGCCGCGATGATCTGCATCGACTGCGACACCGAGATCACCGGGAAGCCGGTCTGCTTGGCCACCCGGTCGGCGGTGCGGTGCCGGGTGCCGGTCTCCTCGGAGGGGATGGTGTGGTCGGGCATCAGGTGGACGGCGGCGCGCATGATCCGGGTGATGTCGCGGTCGACGATGATCGCGCCGTCCATCTTGGCCAGCTCGCGCAGCCCGGTGGCGGTGAACGGCACGTCGAGGGTGAACCCGCCGGTGGCGATGGACTCCACGGTGCGGTCGTGGCCCAGCACGATCAGCGCGCCCGTGCGGCCGCGCAGGATCCGCTCGAGGCCGTCGCGCAACGACGTGCCGGGGGCGATCAGGCCGAGTGCCTCACGCAGTCGCAGCGTGTCCTCGGTCGGGCGCTCGACGGCCACAGGGCTCCTCGGTGGTGCGGGGGTGTCGACGCGGCGGTGGTGACGCGCTGGTGCAGCACAGTCTAGGTGAGGTGGAGCACCGCCTCCTGGTGGCGGTCCGCCGTTGGTCAGCCCTCGGCGGCGTGCAGGGCCGCGGTGCCGCTGGCGCCGCCCTGGAGCTGCAGCAGCCGCAGGGCCGTGGCGAGGGCGGGGCAATCCAGCCCCCGCATGCCGTCGACGGCCCACGACTCCGGCGAGCGTGGGCCGGGGCGGGTGCGGTCGGTCGGCACCACCGCCACCCGGAACCCGAGGCGGGCCGCCTCGGCCAGCCGCTGCGGCAGGTCCCGGACCCGGCGCAGCTCTCCGGCCAGACCGATCTCGCCCATCGCGACCACCCCGGCCGGGGGCGCGGTCCCGATCGTGGCCGAGGCGATGGCCACGGCCACCGCGAGGTCGCTGGCCGGCTCCAGCAGCCGGGCCCCGCCCACGGTGGAGGCGAAGACGTCGTGGTGGTGCAGCCGGATGCCGCAGTGCTGCTGCAGCACGGCCAGCACCATCGCGACCCGGGAGCCGTCGAGGCCCGACGTGGTGCGCCGGGGTCGCTCCAGCGGGGACGGCGTGACCAAGGCCTGCACCTCCGCGAGCAGCGGGCGCCGACCCTGCATGGTGACCGCCACGCAGGTGCCCGCGACCTGGCCGTTCTGGTGCTCGACGAAGAGCCCGGTCGGGTCGGTCACGGCCGTGATGCCGTCGGGACCGAGGTCGAAGCAGCCCACCTCGTCGATGGGGCCGAAGCGGTTCTTCATCGCCCGGACCATCCGGAACCGGGAGTTGCGGTCCCCCTCGAAGTGCAGCACCACGTCGACCAGGTGCTCGAGCACCCGGGGCCCGGCGATCGAGCCGTCCTTGGTCACGTGGCCCACGAGGACGGTGGTGATGTTGAGCGTCTTGGCCACCCGCACCAGCGCGGCCGCGACCTCCTTGACCTGGGTCACGCCGCCCGGCACGCCGTCGATGCCGGAGGCCCCGATCGTCTGCACCGAGTCGACGACCAGCAACGTCGGCCTGACCTGCTCGATGTGGGTCAGCACCGCGCCCAGGTCGGTCTCAGCCGCGAGGTAGAGCTCGTCGTGCACCCCGCCGGTCCGGTCGGCACGGAGCCGGACCTGGGAGGCCGACTCCTCTCCGGTGACGTAAAGGGTGCGGTGCTGGTAGCGCGCGGTCTGGGCGGCCACCTCCAGCAGGAGCGTGCTCTTGCCGACCCCGGGCTCGCCGGCGAGCAGGATCGCGGCCCCGGGGACCAAGCCGCCACCGAGCACCCGGTCGAGCTCGGGCACCCCGCTGCTGCGGTAGGCCGCGTCCTTGACCGAGACCTGGCCGATCGGCATCGCCCGGGTGCTGACCGGCGCCGCCGCGGTGCGACCGGTCGGCGCTGCGCTCGCCTCGACCACCGAGCCCCAGGCCTGGCACTCCGAGCAGCGACCGACCCACTTGGCGGCCTCCCACCCGCACTCGGTGCAGCGGTAGGCGGCACGTGGCGGCCTGGGCGTCTTCGACATGGTCAGCACGCTAGGCGAGGCCGCCGACAGTGCCGCGGCCCCGCTCCGACGTACCCCGTCGGGACCCTCGACCGGCCCGCACGCGCCCTCACCACAACGGGCGGAACTGTGCCCGCGCCGGTTCCCGGGGCCCGGTCCGGGCTAGTCTTGGATCGTTCAAGTGGTGCCGGCGGAGCTGAGCAGGACGGGGGTGTGCGGTCGTGGCGAGGATCCGCAGACGCGTGCCGACGTCGCCGCCGACCCTGGCTGACGTGGCCGAGCGGGCCGGCGTCTCGCGCCAGACCGTCTCCAACGCCGTGAACAACCCCGGCCTGCTCCGCGAGGACACCCTGGTGCGGGTGCAGGACGCGATCGCCGAGCTCGGCTACCTGCCCAACCGGGCGGCCCGCAACCTGCGCACCCGGGCCTCCCACCTGATCGGGCTGCGGATCAACCCCGTGCAGGAGGGCACCGCCAACGCACTGATGGACCGCTTCGTGCACTCGCTGGTGGAGACGTCCGGTGCGGTCGGCTACCACGTCATGCTCTTCGCCGGTGACGGGGAGAACCCGCTGGCGGGCTACGACGGCCTGCTCCGCTCCACCACGGTCGACGCGTTCGTGGTGACCGACACCTACCTCGGCAACCCGCAGACCGCGTGGCTGGCCGGGCGCCGGGCGCCGTTCGTCGCCTTCGGCCGGCCTTGGGACGACCCCAGCGCGGCGCACCCGTGGGTCGACGTGGACGGGGCAGCCGGTGCCGAGATGGCCACCGTCCACCTGATCGACAAGGGCCACCAGCGGATCGCCTGGATCGGCTGGCGCAAGGACTCCTTCATCGGCGAGGACCGGCGCTCGGGCTGGACCCGGGCGATGCACGCGCACGGGTTGTCCACCACCGCGCTGGCCTGCCGGGTCGAGGACACCGTCTCCTCGGGCGGTGAGGCCAGCGCGAAGCTGCTCGACGAGGCCGCCCCGACGGCGTTCGTGTGTGCGTCCGACACGCTGGCCATGGGTGTCCTGCACACCCTCTACCTGCGCGGGCTCGCGCCGGGCCGCGACATCGCGGTGATCGGCTTCGACGACTCCCAGGTCGCCCAGGTGGTGCACCCCGGACTGTCCTCGGTTCGCCAGCCGCTCGAGGAGCTCGCCGTGGAGGTGGTCCGGGCGCTGGAGGGCCTGCTCGGCCACCCGCCGCACGTCGGGCCGGGCGTGCTGCTCGCCCCCACCCTGGAGCTGCGGGCCTCCGGCTGACGGCCCTGCACGACCCGGTCGCTCAGTAGCTCCGCGACCAGAGGTTGACGGCGTAGTCGACGTCCGTCCCTTGGTGCTCGGCGAGGACCTGCTCGGCCACCGTGACGGGCAGCTCGATGCGTACCACTGCCTCCAGGTCCGCGCGGTCCTCGAACGACCAGCCCATATCGACCGGGGTGCGGGTCCAGCCCTGGGCGGACCAGAAGCGCTCGACCTCCTCGGCCGGTGTGAGGTCGGGGAAGCCACGGCGGAACCAGCCACCGAAGGTGGAGCGGGTGGGGTCGTTGTCGACCACCAGGGCTGTGCCGCCGCGGCGCACGACCCGGGCGAGCTCGCCCAGGCCCGGTTCGCAGCCGGGCCCGAGGAAGTAGGCCCACCGGGCGTGCACCACGTCGACCGAGGCGTCCGGCAGCGGCAGGGCCTGGGCGGTGCCGTCGAGGACCTCGACGTGGGCCAGGCCACGCACCCGTCGTCGGGCGACCCGGGCCAGGTCGGGGTGCGGCTCGACGCCCAGGACCTTCGAGGCCTGCGCGGCGAAGAAGGGCAGGTGGAAGCCGGTGCCGCAACCGACGTCGAGCACGGTGCGACCGGTCCAGTCGGCCCGGGCCCGCAGCGCGTCGGCCAGTCGACCGTCCGGGTCGACGGCCCGGTTCTCGATCTCGTACGTCGCGGGGTGGTGCCAGATGTTGGGGCTGGGTCGCGCCCCGGCAGGGACGGCGGAGCTCACCGGGGGGCGTGAGTCAGATCCGGACCAGGCCGTGCGGGGTCTGCACCAGGGCCGCCAGGATGCCGGGTGTGCCGTGCGGGGCCACCCACTCCACCTTCACGTCCTCGAGCGGCGCCTCCACGGTCTCGCCCAGCCACTCGCTGACCCGCTGGGAGTCACCGGCGATCTCGAGGCAGGCCAGGGAGTAGTCGGCGCCCGCGCCCCCGCCCCGGGGGCGCGCGGCGGGGGCGGGCCCCACGAGGAAGAAGGGCCGCGGCGGGGGGGCGCTCAGGCCCGGGCCGCCGCACGAGGACGCTTTGCCCGCAACGCCCTCATCCAGGGCGCCGCCGCCGAGTTCTTCAAGGTCTGGGCGGTCACCGTTCGGGTCCGCACCGCAGACCTCGGCGCACGGGGCGTGCTGTGCCTGCACGACGAGCTGTTGGTGCACGTGCCCGAAGCGCACGGCGACGA
>JAJAYJ010000186.1 GCA_026786275.1 Nocardioides sp.
CCGCGCCGCGCCGCGCCTCCACCCACCCCTCCGCCAGGAGCTGCTCGTAGGCCTGCTCGGTCACCGACCGGGACACGCCGAGCTCGGCGGCCAGCGCGCGGCTGCTCGGCAGCCGGTCGCCCCGGACCAGGGTGCCGGCCACCAGCAGGTCGCGCACGCGGCCGGAGAGCTGGACGCCGAGGGGCTCGGAGCGGGTGCGGTCGAGGGTGACGGGCAGCACGAGTGTCCTGGTGGAACAAGCATCGATTGGCCCGGGTCAACAGGCCACTGAGGACCCAGACTAGGGGGCGTGACCTCCGTTCCTCTCTCACCCACCGCCCGCACCACCGTCCAGCGCGGCCGCACCCGGGTGCGCACCGACCGCGCCGCCCTGCACGCCCTACTCGAGGACGCCCTGGTGGCCCACCTCGGCGTCGTGGTGGCCGATCACCCGGTGGTGCTCCCGGTCGCCTACGCCGCGGACCTCGACGGCCCCGACGAGGGCGGCACCCTCTACCTGCACGGATCGGTGGCGGCCGGTTGGCTGCGCGACGCCGAGGGTGGGACCGTGTGCGTCACGGTGACCGAGCTCGACGGCCTGGTCACGGCCCGCTCGGCCTTCCACCACTCGATGAACTACCGCTCGGCGGTGGTGATCGGTGCGGTGCGCCGGGTGCGCGACGAGGACGAGCGCCGCCACGCCCTCGACCTGATCGTCGACCACCTGGTGCCGGGACGCGCCGCCACGCTGCGACCCAGCACCCGCAAGGAGCTGGCCGCGACCGCGGTGCTCGCCGTACCTCTCCTCGAGGCGTCGGTGAAGGTGCGCGCCGGGGGGCCGGTGGACGAGGAGGCCGACGTCCAGGCCGGCGTGTGGGGTGGTCACGTGCCGCTGTGCCGGGTCGCGGGGGAGCCGGTCACCGCCCACGACGCCCGGGTCGCGGTCCCGGCCGACGTCGTACGCCGCGCGGAGGCGCTCGGAGCGCCCCGTCGGTGACTGGCTAGGCTCGGGCCATGACCCAGCGCACCCTCGTCCTGCTCAAGCCCGACACAGTCCGTCGTGGCCTCGTCGGTCAGGTCCTGTCCCGCTACGAGGACAAGGGCCTGCGGATCGTGGCCCTCGAGCACCGGCAGATCGACGCGGCCACGGCCGACCTGCACTACGCCGAGCACCTGGAGCGCGACTTCTACCCGCCGCTGCGCGACTTCGTGGTCAGCGGCCCCCTGGTGGCGCTGGTGCTCGAGGGTGACGAGGCGATCGAGGTGGTCCGCGCGCTGAACGGCGCCACGGACGCTCGCACGGCCGCGCCCGGCACCATCCGCGGCGACCTGGCCCTCTCCAACCGGGAGAACCTGGTGCACGGCTCCGACTCCGAGGAGTCCGCCGGCCGCGAGATGGCCCTCTGGTTCCCCGCCCTGTAGCCGGGTCGCTCCCGGCAGGTCGTGGCCCACGAACACGCTCCGACTCCGATTCGGGGCACTCTGCCCGGAACTCCAGGGCATCTCTTAGCACACCCGATTTCACCCTGTCGTCGCCGGGATTGGGTACTTCGGGCTATGGACGAGCCCCACCCAGGGTTGAGACGCTCAGCAGCCCACCACGGTCTTCACGGGACAAAGCGTCACGTACCGCGCGGGCGAGTTGGCTGAGCGGATCGGATGGAACCCAGTGAACGTACAACGGCGGATGGCGCGGGCTACGGCGCTGATAATGGGTGTGTCGATGGTGGTGCTGGGCTCGGCGGGCAGCCCGGCCAACGCGGCGTCGGCCCTGGTGACGATCGACGTGCCGAACGCGCCCGCGGCCGGCACCGTCAGCCTGACCGGGAAGGTGGGGGTCGGCGCGGGTGACGTGACCAGCGTCCTCTACGTGATGGATGCGACGGGGGCGACGGCCTCTCCGGCCGGCGCGGACTGCTCGGGCAACGGTGCGCTCGGGGCCGAGGACGACCTCAACAGCGACGGCAGCCTCGGCGACGTCCTGGACTGCGAGATCGCTGGGGTGAACTCGCTGAACAACAGCCTGGCCGCCTCGAGCAGGGTGCAGGTCGGCCTGGTGGCCTTCGGTGCCGCAAAGGCCCTCGCGGCGGACGTGGACCCGTCGGAGGGCACCACGACGTTCGTGCCGCCGGGCTTCACCGGTGGGGACCCCCAGCCACGGATCGGCACGGTGGCCCGCAGCGTCGTGCAGAACCAGATCAGGCGCTACGAGCCGAAGGACCTGAGCGGCAGCGGAAGCGGCACCGCGTTCACCAGCGCCATTGGGGTGGCGCTGTCCACGCTCGCCAGCGCGCCGCCCGGACCGAAGATGATCATGTTCCTCTCCGACGGACAGTCGGGCATCGACAGGGCAGTGTTGGAGCAGCTGTCCCAGTCCGGCGCACGGCTGCGCAGCTTCGGGATCGGCGCCGACGCGAGCTGCGGGCGGTTCGGGAGCCTGTACAAGATGGCGGCAGCGACCGGGGAGAGCTGTGCCCTGGTGCCCGACCCTGCGTCGCTGGCGACGGAGCTCATCACCTCCCAGCCCGACGCGGTCAACGGCGTCACCGTGTCGATCAGGGACGTGTCACTGGCCGCGACGTTGGACGCGGTCGGCGGCTGGAGGGTGAACTTCACCCTCGGGGCCGGCACCTACACCGCCACCGCCAGGGCGGTCCTCGCCTCCGGGGCCACGAGCAGCGCGCAGCAGAGCTTCACCGTCGCCCCCTCCGCGGGCGGTCCCGCCGCGGGGACCGTGGGCGCCGGGCCAGGTTCGCTCAACGCCACGGTGGTCACGGTGAAGCGGCCCGACCCCTCCCGGGCTGCTCTTCCGGCGCGGGTGGCTGGGCGGGTCGGTCCCGTCGGCGGCAAGGCGAAGGTGACACCGAAGCTGGCCGGGGCCCGAGTGCTCCTCCAGGCCCGCTCCGCCGAGGGTGCCCCGTGGACCACCGTCGACCGGAGCAAGGTGACCCGCGCCGGGACGTTCGCGCTGGCCTGGAAGCCCAAGACCCGGTTCACCCTTCTCCGGGTGGTGCTGGCGCCCCACCGGGGATTCGCCGGGAGCGCCTCGGCGGTGCCGGCGGCGAAGATCTCGTCCTGCAAGGTCCTCAAGCGAGGCGGCGGAGGCTTCTCCGTGTCCTGCCTGACCACGGCCAAGACCGGGAGCAGGGTGAGCCTGCTGAAGGGCAGGACCGTCGTCGACCGGGCCCGGGTCCGCAAGGGTGGCTTCCGGGTCGACGGCAATGGTCCGGCGGGTGCACACAGGATCGACATCCTGGCCGGCAAGCGGCACCTGCGCCTGGACCTCTGACCGCTCCCGTCCTCGCGTCGGGGGGGGGGGGGGGGGGCCCCCCCCCCCCCCCCGGGGGGGGGGCCCCGGGGTTGGCGGGGCGGTGGCCCCGCGCGGGGGGGGGGGCCGGCGGCCTGGTTGGGTGGGTTTAGGGAACCCCCCGG
>JAJAYJ010000187.1 GCA_026786275.1 Nocardioides sp.
CCACGGCCGTGGCCCGACACGCTCGGGCCGCGGCCGTTCGTCGTCCCCACGCTGGAGGTCAGGCCTGGTCGCGCAGGTAGCGGCCGAAGTGCGGCACCGTGAAGGCGATCCGGCCCCGCTCACCGGAGTAGATCAGGCCCTTCTTCAGCAGGGCGTCCCGCGCGGGCGAGAGGGACTGCGGCTTCTTGGCCAGCACCGCGGCGACCTCGGCGGTGGCGACGGAGCCGACGGCGTCGGTGCCCCCGGGATCTGCCGTCGCGGCGTCGGCCATCGCCCGCAGGTAGTCGCGCTCCCCCGGTGTGGCCCGCTCGTAGCGGCTGCCGAAGAAGCCGACGGCCAGCTCCCGCTCGGCCTCGGGGGCGGCGACCGCGACGTCCTCGGCGGTGATCGGTGAGCGGGGGGCGAGGTCCCAGACCGCCTTGCCGTAGGCCTGGATGAAGTAGGGGTAGCCACCGGTCGCTGCGTACAGCGCGCTGAGCGCGGCCTCGGCGTACGCCGCGTCCTCCTCGTCGGCGGGCGCCGTCAGGGCCCGGTCGGCCTCGTGACGGGTCAGCCGGTCGATGCGCTGGTAGGAGAAGAGTCGCTCGGAGTAGGACTTGCTGGCCGAGAGCACCGCGGGCAGGTGTGGCAGGCCGGCGCCGACCACGATCATCGGCAGGCCGGTCTGGCTGATCTCGTGGCAGGCCGCGCACAACGCCGAGACGTCGTCGGGCCCCAGGTCCTGCATCTCGTCGATGAACACCGCGACGCCCTTGCCCAGGTCGGCGGCGAGACCGCCGATGTCGGTGAGCAGCTCGACAAGGTCGATCTCGATGTCGCCGGAGTCGGCGCGACCACGCACCGCCGCGACGTCGATGCCGGGGCTCCACTGCTCGCGCAGCTTGGGCTGCGGCCCCGACTCGCGCTGCGCGAAAGCCTTGAGCACCCCGAGCACGTGGTCGGCCTGGTCGCTCTCACCCTCCCCGACCAACGGAGCACCGAGCTCGCGGACCGCCTGGTGCAGGGCCGAGGACAGCGGCCGGCGCAGCGGCTGGTCGGGACGAGCCTCGAGCTTCCCCGTGCCCCACCCCTTGCGGACCGCCTGCGAGCGCAGCGCGTTGAGCAGCACGGTCTTGCCCACGCCGCGCAGTCCGGTCAGCACCAGGGAGCGCTCCGGACGCTGCCGGGCCACCCGCTCCAGGACGACGTCGAAGGCACGGACCTGGTCGTCACGACCGGCCAGCTCAGGCGGCCGCTGACCGGCTCCGGGGGCATACGGGTTCCTGATCGGGTCCACGATCGGATCGTATCGGCGTCTCTAGCGGATCTCGTAGACACGCCCGGGCCCGCCGAGGCGCGTGGCGCAGGTGCTGCGGCGTCAGGCCGACTCGGAGGTCTCGGGCGACACGTCGAGCACGTCGAGGCCGGCCTGCAGGACGTCGATCAGGTCGGCGACCTCGTCGGCGGCGAGCCGGAAGGAAGCGGCGCAGACGTTGTCGCGCCACAGCGAGAGCACCACCAGCTCGTGGTCGGTGTGCCAGCTGACCCGCAGCACACGCTCGACCCCGCGGGCGTCGAGGTGGATCGACCCCAGCTCCGGGAGCGGCCGGACGGCTGTCATCGGCCCATTCTGCTCCGTGGTCGCGACGAGCGGTAGCCCTAGACTCGGCCCGTGCCCGAGCTGCCCGAGGTGGAAGCACTGGCCCTGGACCTCAAGGGCCGGCTGGCCGAGCGTGCCATCGTGCGTGTCGACCTCGCTGCGTTCAGCGCGTTGAAGACCTTCGACCCGCCGCTGACGGCGCTGCAGGGCACGCTGGTCGACGACGTGACCCGGCACGGCAAGTTCCTCGACGTGCACGCCTCCGGCCTGCACCTGGTGATGCACCTGGCCCGCGCCGGCTGGGTGCGCTGGCGCGACGAGGTGCCGGCGACCCCACCCAAGCCCACCAACAAGTCGCCGCTCGCCGCGCGGATCGTGCTAGACGACGAGTCCGGGCTCGACGTCACCGAGGCCGGCACCAAGAAGAGCCTGGCGATGTATGTGGTGCGCGACCCCCTCGACGTGCCCGGCATCGCCTCGCTCGGGCCGGACCCGTTGACCGACGACTTCACCGTCGAGAGGCTGCGCGAGATCCTGCTCGGCGAGGGCCGCAAGCAGGTCAAGGGAGTGCTGCGGCACCAGGGCACGGTCGCCGGGATCGGCAACGCCTACTCCGACGAGATCCTGCACGCGGCGCGGATGTCGCCGTACCGGTCGGCGACCTCGGTGGTGGAGGACGAGGAAAGCCTAGTCATCCTGCACGACGCCATCCGGGTCACCCTCGGCGACGCCGTCGACCGGTCCCGGGGGTTGGCCGCGAGCGAGCTGAAGGGCGAGAAGAAGTCCCACCTCACCGTGCACGGCCGCACCGGTCAGGCCTGCCCGGTGTGCGGAGACGTCGTGCGCGAGGTGTCCTTCGCCGACTCCAGCCTGCAGTACTGCCCGACCTGCCAGACCGGTGGCAAGCCGCTGGCCGACCGCCGGATGAGCAAGCTGCTCAAGTAGCCTCGGCCGCATGACCCAGATCCCCACCGTCGCCGTCGCCGGCGTGCCCGACCCGCTGCCCGAGGCGTTGGCGGTCCTCGACGTCCGCGAGCCCGCCGAGTGGCACGCCGGGCACATCGACGGCGCCGTGCACATCCCGCTCGGTGAGCTCGGTGAGCGCCTGGCCGAGGTGCCCGAGGGTCAGACCGTGGTCGTGTGCAAGGTGGGCGGCCGGTCGGGGCAGGCCGTCGGGTGGCTGGCCCAGCAGGGTCTCGACGTGGTCAACCTGGACGGCGGGATGCTCGACTGGCAGGCCGCCGGCCGACCGATGGTCAGCGAGAACGGCCAGCCGCCGCAGGTGCTCTGAGGCGCCCCGGTGGCTCCGGTGCGGGTCAGCCGGCGCCGTCGGTGGGCGCGTCGCTCGGCAGCACTCCGCTGAGCGCGTCGGGGCACTCGGCCTGGACGTAGGTGGCGAAAGCCGTCGCGTCCGCCTGCTGCTCCGCGGAGTACTCCCCGGCCTGGCTGAGCAGCTCCTCCTGGGTCGCGTCGTCGGGCAGGTCGTTGATCGCGTCGATCGAGAGCTCGAACCCGCGGCGGGCGTCGTCGGGGATGGTGGAGGGCGTGCCGACCTCGGCAAGCTGCGTGGCGAACTCCTTGAGGGTCGGGACCAGGTCGGCGGCCTCGGCGTCGGGTGAGAAGCTGCGGGCGGTCTCCTCGATCAGCGCGGCGTAGGAGCCGCAGAAGTCCTCGGTGCTCGTGTCGTCGGGCGCCGCGGCGCCGCCGGTCGCGCTGTCGTCGTCGCCACCGCAACCGGTGAACCCACCGACGGTGAGGGCGAGACCGGCAAGACCCAGGGCCGTCCGCCGGACCGTGGTCCTCATCAGTTCGCGCCCTGGCTCGGGCTGTCCTCGGCCGGGCTGCCGCAGGTCTGCGAGGCGTACGTCTCGAACGCCGTGAGCTTCTCGTCATCGGCGTCGCTGAGGTCCTCACCGATCGCGTTCAGCTCGTCCTCGCTCACGTCGTCGTCGAGGTCGCCGACCAGCCCCGTGAACAGCTCGAAGCCCTCGCGGCCCTCGCTGGAGATGCTCTCGGGAGTGCCGATCTCCTCGAGCGAGCCGACGGCCTCCTTGACGGCGGCGATCTGGGCCGCGGTGTCCTCGGGGTCGGCGGACTGCAGCGACGCGGCGAACTCGGTGAAAGAGTCGCAGAACTCCTTCTCCGAGGCATCGGTCGCCGCACCACCGCCGCCGCCGCCGCCGCCGCAGCCGGACACGAGTCCGGCGACCAGGGCGAGCCCGGCCAGCGCTGTGAGCTTCATTGTCAAACCCTTCGGTGGGGGTGCGTCCCGTCCGGACACATGTCCCCCACCCTGCCCAACGCCCACCGCAGTCAACCGGGCGGGGTCAATCGGGCGGGGTCAATCGGGCGGGGTCAACCGGGCGGGGTCAACCGGGCGGGGTCCGGGCGAACGCTGCGGGCGGCGGGACCGCGAGCGTGGCGGGCAGCCGCCGCAGGTAGTCGACCCGGTCCACCTCGACCACGCCCAGGCTCGCCAGGTGCGGGGTCGACCACTGCACGTCGAGCACCCGCTCGGCCACGTGCTCGTCGGACATCTGCTCGACCAGGGCGACGAGCGCGACCTTCGAGGCGTCGCGCACGTGGTGGAACATCGACTCGCCCGCGAACAGGCCGCCCACGCACACGCCGTACAGGCCGCCGACCAGGCGCCCGTCCTGCCAGGCCTCGACCGAGTGCGCCCAGCCGGCGTCGTGCAGGCGCTGGTAGGCCTCCCGCACGCCGCGGTCGATCCAGCCCTGGGCCCGGGCTGGATTCCCGCAGGCGGCCACCACGTCCGCGAAGGAGGTGTCCACGCGGACCTCGAAGTCGCGCACGGCCCGACGCAGCGACCGCGAGACTGTCAGCGCGTCGAGCGGCAGCACGCCTCGGCGTATCGGTGAGAACCACATGGTGGGCCCGCGGCGGGCCGACGGCATCGGGAACAGACCCTGGCGGTAGGCCGCGAGCAGGGTGCCCGGTTCCAGGTCGGCGCCCATCGCCACGAGGTCGTCCTCGGCGTCCCAGCGCTCCGGGGGCCCGAAGACCCAACGGGTCGCGGCAGGCTCCAGGGGCACCTGTCGACCGTAGCCGGTGAGCACCCGGTGCCGGAGCGCCACCGGGTGGAGCCGGGCGAGGTGTTGCGCGGCCCGCCCTAGAGTGCAGGTATGGGAATCAAGGGCAACATCGGTGGCGCCGTGGGCCGCCAGCTCGCACCCCGGATCGCCGAGCTGGCTCCCGGCCTGACCACGTCGTTCGTACGGGAGGCCCTCAGCCGCGCCATCCGGGGCGTGGGGCCGCTGCCCGGGGCGGCCGACGCCGCCGACAAGCAGCTCCGGGAGCAGCGGGGCGACGTCGACAAGGCCATCCACGAGGTGATCGAGAACCACGTGCGGTACGCCGGGGCGCAGGGCTTCGTCACCAACATCGGCGGCCTGATGACCGCGGCGGTGACCCTGCCCACCAACATCACCGGGCTCGCTCTCGTGCAGTGCCGGATGGTGGCGGGCATCGCGCACCTGCGCGGCTACGAGCTGGAGGACCCCCGGACCCGCAACGCGATCCTGGTCACGGTGCTCGGTGAGGACAGCGTGCGCACGCTGGTGCGCGCCAAGAAGCTGCCGGCCCCGCCGATGGCGCTGGCCACCGCACCCGCGCACGACGAGACCCTCGACGCGGTGATCTCCGCCGAGCTGGCCTCCGACCTGATCACCAAGGTCGCGGGCAAGCGGCTCGCGATCACCATCGGGCGCCGCGTGCCCGTGGTGGGCGGCGTGGTCGGCATGGGGGCCGACGCGATCGCGACCTACCGGATCGGCCGCTACGCCGACCGCGAGCTCCTGCCCCGCGCCAAGCGGTAGACCTGCAGCGCCCGGTGGCCGGCGCCACTGGTGTCGAGCCGGCGCACGACCTTCTCCCGCAGCCGGTACGTCGGGCGCAGGTAGGACCGCTCGAGGGCCAGGTGTGCCTCGTGCAGGTCGTCGTGCCACCGGGTCTCCTGCCCGCGCAGTCGGGCGTTGTCCAGCAGCAGCGCCTTGATCGCGTCCAGGGCGGCGTCGGCGACGTCGGCCTCGTGCGGCTCGTCGGGGTCGACGAACGTCGGGGTCACGTCGGCGCCGAGGAGGTCGTCGAGGTCGCCGACGACGTCGTACCCCCGCATCCGGACCTCCTGGATCCACGACCGTGAGATCTCCTGCACCCACGGGTGCACGTCGGGTGGCAGCGCGAGGCGGGGCGAACCGGTGCGCCGCGAGAGCGTCTGGTGCGCGAGCAGCTCGCGGACCAGGGGGCGGTACTCGGGCGGGTGCAGCTCGCGGTTGGAGACCCGGTTGATGCGCCGGATCAGCGCCGTCTCGGGCACCCCGAGCGAGGGGTTGGCGCGCTCGGCCTCCAGGTTGAGGTCGAGGCCGTCGAGGCCGAAGGTCGAGCTGAAGCGCTGCCACAGCACGTCGGGCGGGCCACCCGGGGCCGGCACGGTGACCAGGTGGATCCGCTCGGGCGGCAGGTCGTGGCCCCACCGGTTGAGGATGTCGGGGATCTCCTGCACGCCCCAGAACCAGGTGGCCATCCGCCCGGCACGCGCGGGGTCCTGGACCCGCCGCAGGAACCGCTCGTAGCTGACGCCGCTGCGGTGCTTGACGTTCTCCTGCCACTCGGCCGGAATCTGGCGCACCAGGTCACGCACGGACAGCACCACGTGAACCTCGGTGCCGACGCCGTGCCCCACGCTCTGCAGGGCCCGGCCGACCTGCTGACGCGAGGCGGTGGCCAGGATCTCGTGGCTGACGATCGAGGTGCCGTCGTGCTCGCGGACCTGGGCGGCGAGTCGGTCCCACGCGCCGATCGCCTCGGTCTGCAGGCCGCCCCACGGCATCCGCATCAGGTCCAGCGCGGCCAGGAAGTGGGCGTCGAAACGCTCGGCCGGGTAGAGGATCCCGGCGCCTGCCAGCACGGAGCGGTTGCGGTGCAGCACGTCTTGCAGGTACGACGTGCCGGTCTTGGGCGTTCCCACGTGCAGCAGGACCCGCTGGCTCATCGTTGCTCTCCTGGGATCTCGCTCGCCGTGGCCGGGCCGCTCAGCAGCATCCGCAGCGCGAGGTCGAGGACCGAAGGCTCCGACGGCTCCGCGACCCCCGGGTGACCACGCGGCAGCAGCAGGTCGGGGTGGCCGAGCACAGCGTAGCCACCGGCGCTCAGCGCCCGCTGTTGGCGCTGGGCCTGTCGACGCAGCCACCGCATCCGGCCCACCGGCACCACCAGCCGCTCCCCCGGCGCGGGCGCCAGCCGGGGCAGCAGCACCTCGGTGAGCAGCTGCGCGGCCCGGGGCGGGGTAACCAGCAGACCCAGCGCCGGGCCCACGTGGCGGGCCAGCTCGGTGGCGTGCGCGGCCAGCGCGGGGCGAGCCGGCAGCTCTCGGCGTACGCCGACCTGGCGGGGTAGTCGTGCGGGGCCCAGCACGACGACCACCCGGTCCGGACCGACCCGGGCCGACCACCGGGTCGCAGCCCGGGCCAGGTCGGCCCGCGGGGGCAGGTGACCCGTGTTGACCTGCTGGGCCAGGAAGTCGCGCCAGGGCGGCGCACCGTCGCCGAAGCAGCGGGCGGTCCAGGTGTCGACCAGCAGCGTGGCCAGGTCGGTGCCGACCAGCACCGCGGTGGCGTCGCGGCCACCGGGCGGGCGCCCGGTCGCGACCAGCCGGGCGCGGGCGGCGTCGACGATCC
>JAJAYJ010000188.1 GCA_026786275.1 Nocardioides sp.
CGCCCCGGCGGCGCGCGGCGGGGGCCCCCGCGGCCCCCCGCCGGGGCCCCCCCCCCAGCGCGGCGGCCCCGCCCTGCCCCCCCCGGCCCACGACGGTCTGGAACGCCGGGCGGGACACGTCGAGGAACGCCGCCTCGATCCGCAGGTCGGGCCGCTGCGAGCGGACCTCCTCGACGAGGCCGGTGATCGTGGCCGACGACCGCTTGTCGCGGCTGCCGTGGGCCAGGGCGATCAGGGCGGGAGCGGCCATGTCAGTGGCCTCCGTTCGTGGTGCTGCTCATGAGTGGATGCCGCACTCGGTCTTGGTCGTGCCGGCCCAGCGACCGCTGCGCGGGTCGTCGCCGGGTGCCACGCGCCGCGTGCACGGCGCGCAGCCGATGGAGGGGTAGCCGTCGTAGACGAGCGGGTTGACCAGCACGCCGTTCTCGGCCATGTAGGCGTCGACCTGCTCGTCGGTCCAGCGGGCGAGCGGGGAGACCTTGACCTTGCCCTTCTTGGCGTCCCAACCGATCACCGGCGCGATCACCCGGTTGCGGGTCTCGGCCCGACGCAGCCCGGTCGCCCAGGCGTCGTACGCCGAGAGCCGCTCGGCCAGCGGCTGCACCTTGCGCAGCGTGCAGCACAGGTCGGGATCGGTCTTGTAGAGGTCCTTGCCGTACGTCGCGTCCTGCTCGGCCACGCTCTGCACGGGCGTGATTGAGATCAGGTTGACGTCGTGGGTCGAGGCCACGGCGTCGCGGGTGCCCACGGTCTCCACGAAGTGGTAGCCGGTGTCCAGGAAGAGCACGTCGATGCCGGGCACCACCGTGGCGACCAGGTCGGTGAGCAGGGCGTCTCCCATCGAGGAGGTGACGCAGAACCGGTCCCCGAACGTGGCCGCGGCCCACTCGATGATGACCTCGGCCGGCGCGAGCTCCAGCTCGGCACCCCAGATCGACACCAGGTCGCGCAGCTCCTCGGGGCTGCGCCCGGCCGTCTCGATGCCGCGGTTGTCCCGCGCGGTCCGGGTGGCGATGGTGCTCATGTGGGCCCCTCCTGCGAAGCGCGACCCGGCCTGACGAGACCGAGCATCGTCAGGGAGAAGGCCCGCAGGCAGCCCCGGCATTCCCAGGTGCCGTGCGCGGAGCTCACTTCGCCGGACTCCGAGACGACCTCGTGGGGTCGCAGGTCCTGCTCGGCGCAGTAGGGACAGTGGAACGGCGTGGCGCGCTCGCTCACGACGCGTTCGCCAGGCTCTGCTCGCCGCGCAGCAGGCCCTCGTCGGCACGGGCGACCCAGGTCGCGAACGACTCACCGTCGCTACGACCGGCCAGGTAGTTCGTCACCACGCTGGTGATGTAGTCGTCGAGGCCGGCGCTGGTCACCTTGTGGGCCCGCAGCTTGCGACCGAAGTTGGCCTCCAGGCCGGTCGCGCCGCCCAGGTGCACCTGGAAGCCCTCCACCTGCTCACCGTCGTGCAGGACGAGCTGACCCTTGAGACCGATGTCGGCGACCTGGGTGCGGGCGCAGGCATTGGGGCAGCCGTTGACGTTGACGGTGATCGGGGTGTCGAGGTCGGGGAACCGCTGCTCGAGCTCGGCGACCAGGTCGCGGGCCCGCTGCTTGGTGTCGACGATGGCCAGCTTGCAAAACTCGATGCCGGTGCAGGCCATCGTGTTGCGGCGCCAGTTGGAGGGTCGGGCCGACAGGCCGATCGCGTCGAGCCTGGTGACCAGCTCCTCGACGCGCTCGGGGGCGACCCCGAGCACCACGATCTTCTGATACGGCGTGAGCCGGGCGCCGGCGGCGGCGTACTCCTCGATCAGGTCGGCCAGCTGCACCAGCATGGTGCCGGAGACGCGGCCGACCGTGGGGGCGATGCCGACGTAGCAGTTGCCGTCCTTCTGCTCGTGCACGCCGATGTGGTCGCGGTGACCGGTGGGCGAGGCGGGGGAGGGACAGCTGACGAGCTCGCGGCCGAGGTACTCCTTCTCCATCACCTCGCGGAACTTCTCCACGCCCCAGTCGGCGACCAGGAACTTCAGGCGCGCCCGCGAGCGCAGCCGGCGGTAGCCGTAGTCGCGGAAGACCGAGGCCACGGCCTCCCAGGCGTCTGCGACCTCATCGAGCGGGATCCACACGCCCAGCTTCTGGGCCAGCATCGGGTTGGTGGACAGGCCGCCACCGACCCATAGGTCGAAACCGGGCCCGTGCTCGGGGTGCACGGTGCCCACGAAGGACACGTCGTTGGTCTCGGGCGACACGTCATGACCGGGGTGCCCGGTGAGCGCGGTCTTGAACTTGCGCGGGAAGTTCGAGAAGTCCTTGTTGCCCAGGTAGCGGCGGTGGATCTCCTGAAGCGCCGAGGTGCCGTCGATGATCTCGTCCTTGGCCACCCCGGCGACCGGCGAGCCCAGGAAGGGTCGCGGCGAGTCGCCACAGGCCTCCAGGCTGCTCAGCCCGGCGGCGTCGAGGCGGTCCCAGATCGCGGGCACGTCCTCGACGCGGATCCAGTGGTACTGGATGTTCTCCCGGTCGGTCACGTCGGCGGTGTCGCGGGCGAAGTCCTGGCCGATCGTGCCCAGGGCGCGGACGGCGTCGTGGCCGAGCAGCGCTCCGTCGGAGCGGACCCGGAGCATGAAGTACTCGTCGTCGAGCTCCTCCTCCTCGAGCATCGCGGTCTTGCCGCCGTCGAAGCCGGGGGCCCGCTGGGTGTAGAGGCCCATCCACCGGAAGCGGCCGCGCAGGTCGGCCGGGTCGATCGAGGCGAACCCGCGCTTGGAGTAGATGTTGATGATCCGCTCCCGGACGTTGAGCGGGTCGTCCTCCTTCTTGGACTGCTCGTTCTTGTTGAGCGGCTCGCGCATGCCCAACGACCACTGGCCCTCGGCGCGCTTGGGGCGCGGGATCTCGGTGTGCTGGGCGGGGGTGGACCTGAAGCGCTGATCGGGCATGGTGGGATCGACGTCCTTCGCTGAGTCGTGCGCACGCAGCGGCCG
The DNA here is from genome assembly GCA_026786275.1 of Nocardioides sp. GTDB lineage: Bacteria > Actinomycetota > Actinomycetes > Propionibacteriales > Nocardioidaceae > Nocardioides. The sequence continues at coordinate 2,979 of JAJAYJ010000188.1, forward strand.
GCGCGCGGGGTGAGTGGTGGCGGGGGACCAGGCTCAGCAGGGCCAACACATCATGCTGCCGGTGCGCTTGAGGTCCACGTGGCGACGAACCACGAGGTGCGCAGAGGTGGCAGCACTGATCATGGGACCCAGTCTCAGCCCTCGGACGCCTGTCCAACAACTTGAAATCTCATGATGTGGATGCACATCCCATCATCAGAGACGGTCTGTGCTGGTTTCAGGCGGGCCGAGCGCCTCGTGCGACGTAGGTCACGTCCGAGCGGCATCGGGGATGGGGTCGTCGTCGGTGCCGGTCTCTAATCTGGACCTATGAGCGACGATCTCTCCCGTCTGACGAGCAGTGCCTACTCCCAGGCCCTGGAGGTGATCGCCGCGGTCGAGCCCCGCATCGCGGAGGCCACCCGGGCGGAGCTCGCCGACCAGCGCGGCTCGCTCAAGCTCATCGCCAGCGAGAACTACGCCTCGCTCGCGGTGCTGCTGACCATGGGCACCTGGTTCAGCGACAAGTACGCCGAGGGCACGGTCGGGCACCGCTTCTACGCCGGCTGCCAGAACGTCGACACCGTGGAGTCCCTGGCCGCCGAGCACGCGCGCGAGCTGTTCGGGGCGGAGTACGCCTACGTGCAGCCGCACTCCGGCATCGACGCCAACCTGGTCGCGTTCTGGTCGATCCTGGCCCACCGGGTGGAGTCGCCGGCGTTGGAGAAGCTGGGCGCCAAGAACGTGAACGACCTCTCCGGGGCCGACTGGGAGTCGCTGCGCGCCGAGCTGGGCAACCAGCGGCTGCTCGGCATGTCGCTGGACGCGGGCGGCCACCTGACCCACGGCTTCCGGCCCAACATCAGCGGCAAGATGTTCCACCAGCAGCAGTACGGCACCGACCCGGTGACCGGGCTGCTGGACTACGACGTGGTCGCGGCCAAGGCCCGCGAGTTCAAGCCGCTGATCCTGGTCGCCGGCTACTCCGCCTACCCCCGGCGCGTGAACTTCGCGACGATGCGCGAGATCGCCGACGAGGTCGGGGCCACCCTGCTGGTCGACATGGCCCACTTCTCCGGGCTGGTGGCCGGCAAGGTGTTCACCGGCGACGAGGACCCCGTCCCGCACGCCCACGTCGTGACCAGCACCACCCACAAGTCCCTGCGTGGTCCCCGCGGCGGCATCGTGCTGGCCACCGAGGAGTACGCGCCGTCGGTCGACCGCGGTTGCCCGATGGTGCTGGGCGGCCCGCTCAGCCACGTGATGGCGGCCAAGGCGGTCGCGTTCGCCGAGGCCCGGCAGCCCGCCTTCCAGACCTACGCCCAGCAGGTGGCCGACAACGCACAGTCGCTGGCCGAGGGCTTCAAGCGGCGCGGGGCGACGCTCGTCACCGACGGCACCGACAACCACCTCGTGCTGCTCGACGTCTCGGGCTACGGCCTGACCGGCCGGCAGGCCGAGTCCGCGCTGCTCGACGCCGGCATCGTGACCAACCGCAACTCGGTGCCCGGAGACACCAACGGCGCCTGGTACACCTCCGGCGTGCGTCTGGGCACCCCGGCCCTGACCACCCGCGGCTTCGGCCACGACGAGTTCGAGACCGTCGCCGAGCTGATCGTCACCGTGCTTCAGAACACCGAGGCCGGGACCACGAAGGCGGGTGGGCCGTCCAAGGCGTCGTACGTGCTGGGTGAGGGCGTCGCCGACAAGGTCAAGGACGCCTCGGCCGAGATGCTCGAGAAGCACCCGCTGTACCCAGGTCTCGACCTGGCCTGAGCCGCTTCCTGGGGCGGTTCGGTCACACCCACCGGTACTCCACCTCGGGTCGGCCGCTGCCGCCGTAGCGCGGTTGCCTCACGGCGAGGCCGGTGTCGGCCAGGTGCTCCAGGTAGCGGCGCACGGTGACCCGTGAGGCGCCGACCAGGCCGGCCAGCTCGGTGGCCGAGGTGCCTGCGGTGGCGTCGCGGAGCGCGCTTGTGACCTCGCGCAGGGTCTCGGTGCTCATGCCCTTGGGCAGGGACCCGCCGGCCGCCGGCCGCAGCGAGTCGAACATCCGGTCCACCTCGTGCTGCACGATCTCGTCCGGGGCCGCGGCCAGCCGGGCCCGGTAGGCGGCGTACTGCTCGAGCTTGCTGCGGAACGTCGGGTAGGAGAACGGTTTGAGCAGGTACAGCACGACGCCCTGAGCGACCGCGTGCCGCACGACGTCGGTGTCCCGCGCCGACGTCACCGCGATCACGTCGCACAGGTGACCGGCGGCCCGGAGTCGTTGCAGCAGACCCAGACCGTGGCCGTCGGGCAGGTGCATGTCGAGCAGGACCAGGTCGACGGACGGGTCGGCGGCCAGGAACCGGGCGGCGTCCCCGGCGGAACGGGCCACGCCGACCACCTCGAAGCCGTCGACCCGCCCGACGTACGCCGCGTGCGCCTCGGCGGCCAGCGCCTCGTCCTCGACCACGAGGACTCGCACGCTCATCCGACCGGGGCCGGTGCGAGGGTGACCGTCAGCGCGGCACCGCCCAGCGTGGAGCGGCCGATGCTGACCTCGCCGCCGTGGCGGCGGCTGACCTGGCGCACCAGCGCCAGCCCGACGCCCCGTGACGAGCCGTCGACCGACGCCTTGGTGCTCCAGCCGCGCTCCAGCGCGTGCGCGGCGGCCTCCTCGTCGAGGCCGGGGCCGCTGTCGCCGACCACAACCCGGACCCGGCCGTCCTGGTCGACCAGGTCGACCGAGACCCGGCGCTCGGCCAGGGTGCGCCCGGCGGCCACAGCGTCGAAGGCGTTGTCGACGAGGTTGCCCAGCACCGTGACCAGGTCGCGTGACGGCAGGTCGAGGCCCTCGGGCAGCTCACCGGTGATCGTGAGCTCGATGCCGCGCTCGGCGGCGTCGGCCGTCTTGCCCAGCAGCAGCGCCGCCACGACCGGGTCGCCGACGGCACCCACGACCCGGTCGGTGAGCAGCTGGGCGACCTGCAGCTCCTCGGTCGCGAAGTCGACCGCCTCCTCGGTGCGCCCCATCTCTATCAGCGACACCACCGCGTGCAACCGGTTGGCCGCCTCGTGGTTCTGGGAGCGCAGCGACTCGGTCAGCCCCCGCACCACGTCGAGCTCGCCGGTGACCGCCCGGAGCTCGGTGTGGTCGCGCAGCGTGACCACGGACCCGACGTCGGTGCCCTCCCAGGTGGCCGGCGAGGAGCTCACCACCACCGCCCGGTCGCCGGCCAGGTACAGGTTGTCGGACTCCCTGGTCCGGCCCAGCGCGGCGGCCACCAGCCCGGGCGCCAGCCCCAGCCCGTCGCCCGGGCGGCCGACCACGTCGTCGGGCAGGTCCAGCAGCCGGCGGGCCTCGTCGTTGACCAGCTGCACCCGGCCCACGGGGTCGAGCAGCATCAGGCCCTCCCGGACCGCACCGAGCACGGCGGAGTAGTACTCGTACATCCGGGTGATCTCCTGCTCGCCCAGGCCGTGGGTCTGGCGCCGCAGCCGGCGGCTGACCAGCCCGACCCCGAGCAGCCCGACCACCAGCACGGCGAGCGCGGCCAGGACGATCAGCTGGAGGTCGTCACCGAGGCGGCGATCGATGGAGGCGATGGTGATGCCGACCGCGACCAGGGCCACCACGGGGGCGTTGGGGTCGTCGGTGCCCCGCACTCCGACGACGGCGCGCATCGAGGGACCCAGCGTGCCGGCGTACTCCTGGGTGAAGGTGCGGCCCCGGGGCGCGTCCCCGACCTGACCCACGAAGGGCTTGCCGATGTTGGCGGGGTCGGGGTGGCTGAGGCGGATCAGGTCCAGCGACATCACGGTCACGAAGTCGACGTCCGCGTCGCCGCGGACCTGCTCGGCGTACGGCTGGATGGTCTGGCTGGGGTCGGGCTCGGAGAGTGCCTCGACCAGGGTGGGGGAGTCGGCCAGGGTCCGGGCGACCGACACGGCCCGCTCGGTGGCGCTGACACGGGCGTTGCGGCGCGCGTCGTAGGTGGCCAGCGCGATCGAGGACACGACGAGGACGAGCACGACCAGCACCTGCAGCAGCAGGACCTGACGCGCCACCGAGAGGTCCCTCCGCCACCTGCGCACTCCCGCAGTCTGCCCTGTGGTGTGAGCGACGTCGCGAACTCAACGACCAGAACGGTGACCTGGGGGACCGGGATCCGCAGGATGTGACCGTCGCCACGAGGGCGCCCCGACCCAGGAGGACCCATGAGCTCCACCCCGACCACGTCCGTGGCCCCACCCCGCCGCGACCGGACCCACTACCTCTACATCGCCGTCATCGTGGCGGTGTTCCTCGGTATCGCCGTGGGCCTGGTGGCGCCCGACCTCGGTGTCGCGCTCAAGCCGCTCGGCACCGGTTTCGTGGCCCTGATCCGGATGATGATCCAACCGGTCATCTTCTGCACCCTGGTGATCGGCGTGGGCTCGGTGGCCAGTGCGGCCCGGGTGGGCAAGGTCGGCGGACTCGCGCTCGGCTACTTCCTGACCATGTCGACGGTCGCCCTGGCCATCGGCCTCGTGGTCGGCAACCTGATCCACCCCGGCTCCGGGCTCAATATCACCGACGAGACCGCGGGCCTGGGCCGGGAGCAGGCGTCGGGTGGCTCGGAGTCCACCACCGACTTCATCCTCGGGCTCGTCCCCACCTCGCTGTTCTCGTCGGTGACCTCCGGGGAGGTGCTGCAGACCCTGGTGGTCGCGTTGCTGGTCGGCTTCGCGCTGCAGCGGATGGGGCCGTCGGGCAAGCCCATCCTGCGTGGCATCACCCACCTGCAGCGCCTGGTCTTCCGGGTCTTGTCGATGATCATGTGGGTCGCACCGATCGGTGCCTTCGGGGCGATGGCCGGCGTGGTCGGCGAGACCGGTCTCGACGCGCTCAAGAGCCTCGCGGTGCTGATGGTCGCCTTCTACCTGACCTGCGCGATCTTCGTCTTCGTCGTGCTCGGCACCATCCTCAAGGTGGTGACCGGCGTGAACATCTGGCACCTGTTCAAGTACCTCGCCCGGGAGTTCCTGCTGATCTTGTCGACCTCCTCCTCGGAGTCGGCGCTGCCGCGGCTGATCGCCAAGATGGAGCACGCCGGCGTCGACCAGGCCACGGTGGGCGTGGTGGTGCCGACCGGCTACTCGTTCAACCTGGACGGCACCGCGATCTACCTGACGATGGCCTCGTTGTTCATCGCCGAGGCCCTCGGCGACCCGCTCTCGATCGGTGAGCAGATCTCGCTGCTGCTCTTCATGATCGTGGCCTCCAAGGGCGCCGCGGGCGTCACCGGAGCCGGCCTCGCCACCCTGGCCGGGGGCCTGAGCTCGCACCGCCCCGAGCTGCTCGACGGGGTCGGCCTGATCGTCGGCATCGACCGGTTCATGTCGGAGGCCCGAGCGTTGACCAACTTCGCCGGCAACGCGATCGCGACCCTGCTGGTCGGTCAGTGGACCGGCAGCATGGACCGCGACAAGCTCGCCGACGTCCTGGCCGGGCGGGACCCGTTCGACGAGACCACGATGATCGACGACCACGGGGACCACGGGGACCACGGGGACCACGACGGCCCCGCCGAGCAGGGGGTCGGGCCCACCTCGACCCGGACGGCGAACGCCTGAGCCCCACCCGTGCGGCACCAGGAGACCCCGTCGGCCACGTGCCGGCGGGGTCTGCTGCGGTGCGGCACCCCGGTCCGCCGGTGGCCGAGCCGGCTCAGGAGCGCGGCGTGGTGCGCTCCACGACCGCGCGCAGGTCGCCACCGGCCAGGGTGCCGTACACGCCGTCGAAGGAGGCCCCCAGCCGCGAGGCGCAGTAGATGTCGGCCACCTCGGGTGGGGCGAAGCGCACGAGCAGCGAGCCCTGCAGCACCGCGGCCATCCGGGCCGCGAGCCGACGGGCGCCGCGCTCCAGGCCGTCGGGGGCGCCGAGCGCAGTGCCGAGCAGGGCGAGGGTGTCGTCGATGGCGCGGTCGAGCACCGCGTCCGCGCCGCGGGCCAGGCCGACCTCGGTGATCCAGGCGTCGAGCACCGCGGGCTCGCGACCCAGCGCCCGCAGCACGTCGAGGGCGTTGACGTTGCCCGAGCCCTCCCACACCGAGTTCAGCGGCGCCTCGCGGTAGAGCAGCGGCAGACCGGAGTCCTCGACGTAGCCGTTGCCGCCCAGGCACTCCAGCGCCTCGGCCACCATCGCCGGGGTGCGCTTGCAGACCCAGAACTTCGCCAGCGGCAGCGCGATCCGCCGGAACGCGACCTCGTGCGGGTCGTGCGGTCGGTCGACCGCGGCGGCCAGCCGGACCGCCAGGGCGGTCGCGGCCTCCGACTCGACGGCGAGGTCGGCGATCACGTTCTGCATCAGTGGCTTGTCGGCCAGCAGGCCACCGAACGCCGAGCGGTGTGCGACGTGCCAGGACGCCTCCGCGACCGCGCGCCGCATCAGCGCGGCGCTGCCGAGCACGCAGTCGAGCCGGGTGGCGGCGACCATCTCGATGATCGTGCGCACCCCGCGGCCCTCGTCACCCAGCCGGGTGGCCCGGGTACCCACCAGCTCCAGTTCGGATGAGGCGTTGGAGCGGTTGCCCAGCTTGTCCTTCAGCCGGACCACGTCGATCCGGTTGCGGGTGCCGTCGGGCAGCACCCGGGGCACCACGAAGCAGGTCAGGGCCGAGCCCTCTCCCCGGCCCTCTCCCCGGCCCTCGGCCTGTGCCAGCACCAGGAACACGTCGTTCATCGGGGCCGAGGTGAACCACTTGTGCCCGTCGAGGGTGTACTCCCCGTCGGTCGAGGTCCGGGTCGCCGTCGTCACGTTGGCCCGTACGTCGGAGCCGCCCTGCTTCTCGGTCATGCCCATGCCGGCCAGCGCACCGAGCTTGTCGGTGGCCCGACGCAGCCCGGGGTCGTACGTCGTGGAGGCCAGCAGCGGGCTCCACTGCGTGGCCAGCGTGTCGTCCGCCCGCAGCGCCGGCACCGCGGCGTAGGTCATCGAGACCGGGCAACCGTGCCCGGGCTCGGTGTGCGACCAGGCCAGGAAGCCCGCGGCCCGGCGTACGTGCGCGTGCTCCGCACCGGCCTCCTGCTGCGCCCAGGGCGTCGCGGCCAGGCCGTGACCGATCGCCCGCTGCATCAGCCAGTGCCACGACGGGTGGAAGGCGACCTCGTCGATCCGGTGGCCGTAACGGTCGTACGGCGTGAGCTCGGGGTGGTGGGTGTTGGCCAGCATGCCGTGCTCACGGGCCTCGGCGGTGCCGGCCATCGCGCCCAGCGGCAGCAGGTCGTCGTAGGTGTCGGGACCGGCGTGCCTCACCACCGCCTCACCCAGGGCGAGGTCGGTGGCGACCACGTTGTGACCCACGAGCGGCGGGGCCTGGTTGGCGACGACGCGGCGCTCGTGCGGGTCGGGGCCCGGGTTCTGCAGCGACATGGGCCTACCGTAGAGGCCATGACGGCGGACACGGATCGGGACGTCGTGGTGGGGCGGGTGGGTGAGCGGGCCCGGCACCTCGGCGACGTGCTGTGGCGCCTCGTGGTCGCGACCGTCTCGAGCTGCCTGCGCTACCGGGTCACCGGCCTGGCCGCCGAGGGAGCGTTCTTCGCGGTCCTCTCGGTGCCGCCACTGCTGTTCGCGTTCGCGGGTGCGATCGGCTACGTCACCGAGCAGTTCTCACCCGGCGACGTGGAGCAGGTACGCCGCGCCGTCCTGGACCTGTCCTCCCGGCTGCTGACCGAGCGGGCGGTCACCGACGTGATCCGCCCGACCCTCGACGACGTGCTGCGCGGCGGCCGCTTCGACGTGATCTCACTGGGTTTCGTGCTGGCCCTGTGGTCGGGTTCGCGGGCCCTCAACGTCTTCGTCGACACCATCACGATCATGCACGGGCTCGGCGGGCACCGCGGGATCCTGAAGACCCGGGCGCTCTCGTTCGTGCTCTACGTGATGGCCCTGGTGACCGGGATCGCGACCCTGCCGCTGATGGTGGCTGGCCCCACCCTGGTGGCCGACTGGCTGCCCGACCGCCTCGACGTGCTGCTGGCGTTCTACTGGCCGGTGGTCGGCGTGGTCTGCATCTGCTTCCTGGCCACGCTCTACCACGTGTCGGTGCCGGTGCGGACGTCGTGGAGCTTCAACCTGCCGGGGGCGGTGTTCTCCCTGGTCGCGTGGGTGGTTGGTTCCTACCTGCTGCGCTCGGTGCTCACCGCGACGGCGGCCGACTCCCGCTCGGTCTACGGTCCGCTCGCGGCACCGATCGCGGTGCTGCTGTGGCTCTACCTGGTGGCGATCGCCGTGCTGATCGGGGCCGCGCTCAACGCGGCCTTCGACACCGTCTTCCCGCAGCTGGCCACCAGCCGCGCACGACGCCGCGCTCGCGAGGAGTCAGCGTCGGCCTCCGAGATGGCCTAGATTCGGCAGGTGCCCGACGCAGCCAGAGACCGCAGCGACTCGAGCACCCGGGGCCGGGTGGCCCTGCCCGACCCGGCCCGCTCACCCTGGTGGGCGTTGGGCCGGCGGCTGCTCCTGGCGGTCGCGATCCTGGTCGGCACCGTGCTGCTGGTCTACTTCGACCGCACGGGCTACGTGGACAACAACGACCCCACCGGTCGGGTCGACCTGATCGACTCGATCTACTACACGACCGTCACCCTGAGCACGACCGGGTACGGCGACATCGCACCGCTGGCCCCGCACGCCCGGCTGATCAACGCGTTCGTCATCACGCCCCTGCGCATCGCGTTCCTCGTCCTGCTGATCGGCACCACCCTCGAGGTCCTCGCCTCGCAGGGCCGAGAGATGTTACGCGTCGCCCGATGGAGGAAGAAGATGGGACACCACGTCGTCGTGGTCGGCTACGGCACCAAGGGCCGCAGCGCGGTCGAGACCCTGATCAACAACGGTCAGGACCGTGAGAGCATCGTGATCGTGGACCCCGGCGCCCACGCCCTCGCCGAGGCGCACGCCGACGGCCTGGCCGTGGTGACCGGTGACGCGACCCGCCGGGAGGTGCTGCGGCGAGCGGGGGTGGCCGACGCCGACCAGGTCATCATCACGACCGACCGCGACGACTCCAACGTGCTCGCGACCCTGACCGTGCGCCAGCTCAACCCCGACGTCTGGATCGTGGCGTCGGTGCGCGAGCAGGAGAACGCCCCGCTGATGAAGCAGTCCGGCGCCAACTCGGTGATCACCTCCTCCGACGCCGTGGGCCGGCTGCTCGGCCTGTCGTCGCTGTCCCCGACCCTGGGCTCGGTGATGGAGGACCTGCTGACCTACGGCGAGGGCCTCGAGGTCGCCGAGCGCGACCTGCTGCTCGGCGAGGTCGGCAAGCAGCCGCAGTCGCTGCCCGACCAGGTGATCGCGGTGGTCCGTGACGAGAAGGTCTACCGATACTTCGAGCCCACCGTCACCCAGCTCGCCCGTGGCGACCGGCTCGTCGTCGTACGCCCGGCCCGGGAGCTGCCCTGGGCGCCCCGCCCCGGCACGCACAACGAGGACCTCGCCGAGGACGACTAGCCCGCATCGAACACCTGTTCGATCGCTGTGCCACCATGCTGTGTATGGCAGGGGGCATGGCAGGGGGCATGGGTGGGGGCTGGAACAGCAGGCGGGGCAGCGGCATCCCCCTCGAGCAGCGCGTCCGGGTGGGCGCCGAGCAGCCCGCCCGGGCCCGGGGCGAGGGCGCCGAGCGCTGTCCCGCCCGACACTGCTGGGTGGCCGACGCCATCGACAGCCGCAGCGTGAGGCGGCCCGGCCTGCTGGTCGAGTGGCGACGCCAGGACGGGCGTTGGCAGGGCCGGGTCGTGTACGCCGCGCAGCTACGGGCCGACGGGTGGGCCCTGGTCGAGGAGTGGGTGCCCAGCGAGCTGCTGACCGTGGCCGGCTGAGAGGCCCAGGCACGTGAGAAGCCCCGTACATGGGTCGAACCGCTGGAGTCTCGGGTCTCCAGCGGTTCGACAGGGCAGACGTTATCCACCGTGGCGCTCACCGGGCAACACCTGTGCGGGCAACTGGGGTGAAGATGACCCGAACGGGCTACCCCGGGTGGTCCCCGCGGGCACTGCGCGGCGGGTCGGACTACTCCCGGCGGTCGAGCCGGCGGGCCGAGCGCTGGCGCTGCCGCGCCACCCGCTGGCGGCGGAGCCGACGCACCAGCAACGGGTCGTGGTCGAGGGCCGCGTCGTGGTCCACGATCCGGTTCAGGGCCCGGTAGTAGTCGCGCCCGCTCAACGCGAGCCGCTCGCGGATCACGGTGTCCTTGGCGCCGGCGTACCGCCACCACTCCCGCTCGACGTCCAGGATGGCGCGGTCCTGCTCGCTCAGCGTCACGGGCTCCGGCGCCCCGGGACGGCCCCGGTGCGCCTGGTCCGGTTCCTGCGCATGGTTCATGCGGCGATCCTGTCACCGGTGTCCGACGCCACCGCATCCGGCCTTCGGCGGCTCACCCCGGTCGCTGCCCGGAGGTCTCTCGTTTCCTAGGGGGTGAGGACACGGTGGGTCGCGTGACGCGGCTCCGGGTGCCGCCGGGTCGGGGGGCGCCTTATCCTCCGCATCATGGAACACAACGACGCCACCGAGACCCGTCGCACCCATGGCCACCGGACGCCCTACGAGCGTTTCGTGGAGGCGACCCACGATCGGGTCAGCCAGGCCCCGTTCTTCTTCGTGTGCCTCGCCGTCGTGCTGGTCTGGCTGGCCAGCGCACCCCTCTGGGTCGACCTCAAGGCCTGGCAGGTCGCGATCCACACCGTGGCCAGCATCGTCTCGTTGCTGTTGCTGGTGCTGCTCGAGAACGCGGGACGACGTTCCGACGAGGCGGCGCAGGAGAAGCTGAACGTGATCGCCGAGGCGCTCTCGGACCTGATGGACTCGCGCGCCCGTGAGGACGAGGAGCTGGGGGAGTCGGTGCGCAAGCTGCGGGAGGCCGTGGGCCTCGAGGAACGGCACTGAGCCGGACGGGCCCGACAACGACGCCGCCCGCCCCGAGCAGTCTCGGAGCGGGCGGGCAGTCGGGTCCACCGGGGCGGACGACAGAGAAGGTCAGGCGACCTTCTTGCGACCGGTGACCATGTTGTAGACGATCAGCGCGATGATGGCGCCGATGATCGAGCCGATGATGCCGGCTGCGCCGAGCTTCATCGGGCCGTCCGCGAAGATCGATCCGAGGAGGCCACCGACGAACGAGCCGACCATGCCGAGCACGATGGTGGGCAGGATGCCCATGCTGTCGTTGCCGGGCACGACGGCGCGGGCGACGAAACCGGCGATCAGGCCGACGATGATGAAACCGATGATTCCCATGTGGATGTGTCTCCCTCACTGACACGCACTCCGCGTTGAGGCGCGTGTTGTTCGCGTCGAGATTACGCGGGCACCCGCTCGGCGAGCCTCTTTGGACGCACACCCCAGCGGGTGAAAATCGTTGCAGCGCGGCGGGGACCACACAGGCTGAGGCGCCCTCGTTTCACCCCCAGGGGCTGGTCAACTGGCGTCATGTGACGACTGACCCAGACGGGCCATGGCGTTGAACGGTCCGCTGCCGCATGCTTGTCGTTGTCAGAGCGGGACCCGAGACCCGCTGATGACATTCCGACTCAGCTCAGGTCGGGTGACCGCCAGGACACTCGCACCGCGGGTCGTGACACTGCCTCCCTCGCCGTGCGAGAGGAGGCAGTTGTCATGTCCGGGGCCGTGGGGTCGGCGTCCTGGCCTCGTCTGGCCGCCTGAGTGCGTCGGCCGGCACCGGTACGTCTCCAGGGGCACGTCAGGTGGTTGAGCACCGACTCCTCGTCCTTGTCAGCGGCACGGACGTCCCACACGGTGACCGCGGTGCGTGAGCGCCGGCCACGTCCGTCAGCGGGAGATCTGCACGGCCAAGACACGCGCGTCGACGATCACCGGGCCCAGGTCGTCGTGATGCGTGGACGCCGGGTCGGCACGAGGTTGTGGTCGTGCCGACCTGACACCCCACGACGCGGGAATGCGTGGCTTCAGCGCGGTGGACGCCGCCGAGGGCTCACTTGGACAGCTGACCGCGGATCGCGCCGGCCGGGAACGCCGTGTTGTGGATGTTGACGTAATAGCCCGCCGGGTCCTTGAGGATCTCGCGTGCGGTGGTCCCCGTGGGAGTCGTGCACCCCTGGAGCTTGGCGCTGTTCTCGAAGAACGTGGCCACGATCGGCCCGTTCGCTCCGGCCCCGGCCTCGTGGATGTGTCCGCGGGTCGCTCCGCCGATGTTGGCGACAGTGATGTCCCAACAGACACGGTTCTTGCCAGGGTTGACGGTGACGCGGGCGGTTCCGCTGCCGTCCGGGTCGCCGCTGCCGACCTCGTTCGCGCCCGAGAGGGCTGCGGTGAGGGGACGGCCGCCCTGGGAGTCGGCGGCGGAGCTTGCGCCTGCGCCCAGGATCAGCGCGACGCCGCCCAGAGCGACCGCTGCGAGCGATGCCGTCGTCCTACGAGCAGAAGAGTGTGTGTGCACAGGAGCCTCCAGGGATGGGGTTGCGGCCAGGTGCCGGATCCGTCGTCAGACTACGTTCCGTCATAGGCCCCACTCATCCCATCGGGTGAGAACCCGACGCCGCCCAGGTCCGGGTGCAGGCCTGGGTCGAGGGGCTGCAGCTCGTCGTCGCTGGCGAACAGATCTACCCCTGACCTGTCGTTATCTGGTGGGCGATCCTGGGATTGAACCTTCGAGAAGGGGGCTACCACGAAGCCCCGATCGCGACGCTGAGAACGCGAGGCGGCTTTCGGAACTGGTCGGGGCAAAGGCGGTGGTACGACGCGACAGGTGGTGGCGCTCGGCACCCCGGAGAGCTTGTCGACAACGGTCGCCGCCGGCCGGATCCGGGCGTGGCCTGCTCACGCGCGGGTCGCCGAACCAGCGTGGAGGAGCCGTACTCAGCCAGGTCCCGATTCGACCTGCCCCACCACCACGTGTTCTTGTGACGATGCCGCTGGCTGTGTCCTCCACCTGAGAGGCGCCTCCCTTCGTGGGGTGTTGCACGCCGCGGCCTCGACGCCGGGCCCGACGGTGTCGCGTCCGAGCGCCCCCGACGGCGCACAAGCTTCGTGAGGTCCTCACACGTGCGTGTCACCACCAAAGTCCTTCTCCCCGCCCATCTCCGCAGGGTCGCCGCCGGCACTGCTGCGGCCGCCCTGGCGCTCACCCTTGCGCCCGGTGCTGCCGCGGCCCAGGAGCCGACCGCCACAGTCGACCGCTCCTCGGCCGACGGTCAGGTCTCGGTCCGCCTCAAGGTGGCCACCCAGCCCGTCGTGGAGGTGGCCGTCACGCCCCGCGTCTGGCCTAGCCGCCTGATGCAGGGCCAGGGCGTCGCCGTCGATACCAACGACCTGGTTGAGGTCGTCCGCGACGGGCGCGAGGTCACCGGGCCCAGCAAGCGCGTCCGACACGGCGACACGGTGCGTCTGGTCGACGTCGAGAAGCACCGCAAGACCAGGAGCACGCCGGTCCGCGCCGGGGTCGTGGAGGTCCCCACCACCAACCTCGCCCCCGGCCGCCGCAAAGTGGTCCGCCAGGGCCAGGCCGGCATTCGACGAGTCGTTGCGGTGCGCACACTCCACAACGGCGAGCCGGTGACGTACCGCATCCTCGCCCGCACGATGATCCGCGAGCCGCGGCCCGGTCGGGTCCTCGTCGGCCGCGAGCCCTGGTCCGTCCCGGGGGCGGACGGACTCAACTGGGCCGCCCTCGCGGGGTGCGAGTCCGGCGCCAACCCCCGCGCGGTGAACCAGGCGGGCTACTACGGCCTCTACCAGTTCAACGTCGCGACGTGGCGAAGCGTCGGCGGTTCCGGCATGCCGCACTACGCGTCGGCCGGTGAGCAGACCTACCGCGCCAAGCTGCTCTACTCCTCCCGCGGTCGCTCCCCGTGGCCCACCTGCGGCCGTCTGCTCTAGGCGGCCCCCTTCGCGGTGGGCGCCGTCCGCGGCTGACACGAGCGCCGCGGGTCAGGGACCTGGTCGCTGCCGTGGATCGCGGCGTTGATCAGCCGACGGTTCTCGCCTGTCGGGTCAACGCCGCGCCAGACCTGTTCGCGGACGTCCCGACCGGTGGTGGTCACGAGCCCATTCTCGCAGCGGCATCCGGCCGCGACGTACACAGTTTCGGCAGGAGTTTCTCCGGGGACGGATCGACGACGGCAGTCGCGGCTATGTGGGCGATGGCAGCAGTTTCGAGCGACGCGCTAGCGGGTAAAGGCAAGTGATCAGCGGAAGGCCGACGAGGTGATCTCGTCAACGGGCGTATCGGTTGCGTCGCACCAGGTCTGCATGGTGGCGGCGAGGGCGAGTGCAGCGCCCGACTGCACCGCCGGGCTTCCTTGCCTGGTGATCAGTGACCCCAACGACGCGAAGGCTCGCCCGCGACGAGCGAGAGAGACGATGTCTCGTGCGGCGCGCTCGCCGGCCCAGTGGCCCTTGGGGAGCCGGGTACGCGCCCCGATCCCGGCCGGTGCGTCACTGCGGTGACCGGACAGGATCTCGTCGAGGAGGTCGAGCGCCACTCCGATGGTGCCGGCGACCGTGGCGACGGAGCCGTCGGGCGACTCGGGTTGCGCGGTAGCCAGGATGGCTCCAGCCAGTTCCGTCTCGCCGTCGGCGACGGCTTCGACGTACAGACGGAGCGTGGTGAGCGCGAGTTCGCGGGGCTTGCCGACGGGGGTGAACAGCGCCATGTTGCGGCGCTCGATCGCGCGGTTCAATGCGATCTGCAGGGTCTCGGTGTCGGGGATCTTGGCGGGATCGTCGAGGTCGATGCCGTCTTCGGCGAGCAGGGGTGCGATCTCGCGCATGAGGTCGTCGGCCATGCCGGATGTGTGCTGGATCTCGGGTCCAGCCCAGGGCGGCTCGGGGGACGAGCGACGTACATCGGCCATGCCGCACATTGTCGCAGTGCGGTCGGGTGACCGGCGCGCAGCCTCGCTCGCTTCATGTCCGCCGCAGGTCGCATGCGAGGGTCTTCGCCGACACCGTCGCTCGTCTACGACGGGTCGTCGAAACGAAGACTCGGCCTGCTCGATCAGCCAACGACGGGAGACGTGCCAGGCTGGAAGGTCTTTCGACAGTATTAGCCAGGTGAGGTCGCGATTGATCTCGTCGTACTGGTGAATGATGACGCTGCGATTCGCGACGGCGAGCGCCCAGTCCACCCCGTCGGGAGCCAGAACACCGACGCGACAGCCGATGGGAAGCCTCGCCGAGTTTCATCATGAGCGAGTCGCCGGCCGCTTGGAGCACATCATCGTCGAGGTACGCGGCTTCCCGCGCTGGATGATCTCGCCAACCCGGACGAGCCAGCCATCGATATGGAGCAGTTCCTTTGCTGCCGTGCGGTCCATCGGACCATCACCGACTCACGACGGATGTCGTCGTCCAGCGTGGGCTCGAGCCCGCCGTAGTCGATCAGGTCGACCTCACGACCGCGTACGCGCTCGATGAGCTGCTTGAACCGGATGAACCCGAATGACGATGTCCCATCGGGAGCCTCAATCAGCAAGTCGCCCGCCGCCCTCGGTGACGAGTCGATCGACGTGTCCAGCGTCCGGGACCAGATCTCTCGAGCATTCCCGCGCGTGTGACGGGGACGGTTTCGAGGCTCGTCGCTGGCGCTCCTCGCACCTCAACCATCGTTGCGGGGGCGTCAGACCCGGTCAGAAGTACCGGTTCCTTGTTCCCTGCATGTTCCCAGGAAACGGAAAGAGACCCTCGAAAAGGGCCTCTGGCCTGCGGTTATCTGGTGGGCGATACTGGGATTGAATCTTATTCCAGTCTATGCGGCGATACTGGACAAGAGTGGACAAAAGGCCTCTGAACTGCGGAAACAGGCTTAGATATCGCTTTGGCACGTGGACAGAAGCACCAAGATTCTGACATCCTAGTTGCACGTTATTGCACGACTAGGGAAGTGGACATGACACGCAGGCGCGGATTTGGTGCGATCAGGAAGCTTCCCAGCAAGCGCTATCAGGCGTCCTACGTCGGTCCCGACACGATCCGGCACATGGCATCGGTGACGTTCGAGACGGCCGAGGATGCCGAGGCGTGGCTCACTGATCGACGCCGCGAGATAAAGAACGAGGACTGGACACCGCCCACGACGAAGAAGCCACTCACGTTCGGGGAGCACGCCGAGCGTTGGCTCACGCACCGCCAGTTGAAGCCGCGCACGCGCTACCACTATCGCAAG
>JAJAYJ010000189.1 GCA_026786275.1 Nocardioides sp.
CGGCGGCACCCGCTCCGAGCGCCGCGGCCACCGGCAGCGACGACCTGGGCGACCGGCTGCTCGCGCTGGTCGCGGAGGCGAACGCCACCGGGGTCGACCCCGAGCAGGCCCTGCGCGACGCGGTCCGGCGTACGTCCTGAGGCGGGCCGCCCGGGTGCGACGACGAGGTGCGCTGCGGGGTGCGCTGCGGGATGCGTCCGCCCGGCGATCCCTGCGGCACGCCTGATCGTTCGCCCCCGTGGGTCGTGTCCAGACATGCGGGCGCCGGTCCCCGCGGCTGCATGGATCGGGCCCGCGACCCCGCTAGGGTGGCGGCGTCGGTCGTCCGCACGTCCCCCAGGAGCTCACCCGTGGCAACCATCGAAGCAGTCGGCGCGCGCGAGATCCTCGACTCGCGGGGCAACCCCACCGTCGAGGTCGAGGTGCTGCTGGACGACGGAGCGTTCGCCCGGGCGATGGTGCCCAGCGGCGCCTCCACGGGTGCCTTCGAGGCGGTCGAGCTCCGCGACGGCGACGAGCGCTACGGCGGCAAGGGCGTCGAGAAGGCCGTGGCCGGTGTGATCACCGTCATCGGCCCGGCCCTGGAGGGCTTCGACGCCGACGACCAGCGCCTGGTCGACCAGACGATGCTCGAGCTCGACGGCACGCCCAACAAGGCCCACCTGGGGGCCAACGCGATCCTGGGTGCCTCGCTCGCCGTGGCCCGGGCCGCGGCGGAGTCGGCCGGCCTGCCGCTCTACCGCTACCTCGGCGGCCCCAACGCCCACCTGCTGCCCGTGCCGATGATGAACATCCTCAACGGCGGGTCGCACGCGGACTCCAACGTCGACGTCCAGGAGTTCATGGTCGCGCCGATCGGCGCCCCGACCTTCCGAGAGGCCCTGCGCCAGGGTGCCGAGGTCTACCACGCCCTCAAGTCGGTGCTGAAGCAGAAGGGCCTGTCCACGGGTCTGGGCGACGAGGGCGGTTTCGCTCCCGACCTCGGCTCCAACCGGGCCGCGCTCGACCTGATCGCGGAGGCCGTCTCGGCCACCGGCCTGGTGCTCGGCACCGACATCGCCCTGGCCATGGACGTGGCGGCCTCCGAGTTCTTCACCAGCGACCAGGGCGGCTCCTACGCCTTCGAGGGCGGCTCCCGCTCCGCCGACGAGATGACCGCCTACTACGCCGAGCTGGTGGCCGCCTACCCGATCGTCTCGATCGAGGACCCCCTCGACGAGGAGGACTGGGACGGCTGGAAGGCGATCACCGACCAGCTCGGCACCCGGACCCAGATCGTCGGCGACGACCTGTTCGTGACCAACGTCGAGCGTCTGCGGCGAGGTATCACGGGCGGCCAGGCCAACTCCCTGCTCGTCAAGGTCAACCAGATCGGGACCCTGACCGAGACCCTCGACTCGGTCGAGCTGGCGCACCGCAACGGCTTCCGCTGCATGATGAGCCACCGTTCGGGCGAGACCGAGGACACCACGATCGCCGACCTCGCGGTGGCCACCAACTGCGGCCAGATCAAGACCGGGGCCCCGGCCCGCTCGGACCGGGTGGCCAAGTACAACCAGCTGCTTCGCATCGAGGACGAGCTCGGCGAAGCCGCTCGCTACGCGGGGGCCGCGGCCTTCCCGCGGTTCCAGGGCTGAGCCCCGCGAGCCGATGGCCGACAACCGCCGTACGCCGAAGCGCGCGACCGGACCCCGGGCCCGCACGGGACCGGGGCGCGGGCCGGTCCAGCGGCCGCGCACGAGTGGTGCGACCAGTGCCGAGCCAGCCGGCGCCGCCGTCGAGCGACGTCGCCCCCGGCTGACCGGACGGGCTGCGGTGCTGGTGCTGGTGCTGGCGGTGCTGATGGTCTCCTACGCCTCGTCCCTGCGGGCCTACCTGGAGCAGCGCGCGCACCTCGAGGACCTGAGCGCCAAGATCTCCGAGCGGCAGGCCAGCATCGACAACCTCGAGCAGGAGAAGGAGCGGTGGAACGACCCGGCCTACGTCGAGCAGCAGGCCCGGCTGCGCTTCGGCTACGTCGCACCCGGCGAGACGTCGTACGTCGTGCTGGACGAGAACGGGGAGCGGCTGCAGTCCGAATCGGCCCTGCGCGACCCCGAGACGGTGATCAAACAGACCCCGACCGCGTGGTGGAGCACCGCGTGGGACTCGGTGGAGCTGGCGGGCAACCCACCCAAGGTCGGCAAGCCGCCCGCAGCGGAGATCGACGGATCCACCGAGCCGCAGGAGTGAGCACGGGCAGCGGACAGGTGGTCTCACCGACCGACGAGGCCGCGATCGCCGCTCAGCTGGGGCGTGCGCCGCGGGCGATCCACGAGGTGGGCCACCGGTGCCCGTGCGGGCAGCCGGACGTCGCCACCACCGAGCCGCGGCTGCCGGGCGGCACGCCGTTCCCGACGACCTACTACCTGACCTGTCCCCGCGCCGCGTCCCGGATCGGCACGCTGGAGGCCTCCGGGCTGATGAAGCAGATGCAGGACCGGCTCGGCACCGATCCCGACCTCGCCGCGGCCTACCGGGCCGCGCACGAGCGTTATCTCGCCGCGCGCGCCGAGGTCGCGCGGGAGGCCGGGCAGGACGTGCCCGAGATCGCGGGCATCTCCGCGGGCGGCATGCCCGATCGGGTCAAGTGCCTGCACGTGCTGGCCGGGCAGGCGCTCGCGCAGGGCCGCGGGGTCAACCCGCTGGGCGACGAGGTGCTCGACCTGCTGGGGGCGTGGTGGGCCGCCGGTCCGTGCGTCAACCCGGGCCAGGGGACGCCCGGTGGTTGAGGTGCGAGCGCAGCGAGCCTCGAGACCAACCGTCGCCGCGATCGACTGCGGCACCAACACGATCAAGCTCCTGGTCGGCGCGCCGCCCGCGGTCGAGGTCCGCGAGGTGCGGATGGTCCGGCTGGGCGAGGGCGTCGACCGTACCGGGCGACTCTCCGAGGCCGCACTGCAGCGCACCTTCGCCGCGGTTGACGACTACGCCCGGATCATCGCCGAGCACGACGTCGACCGGGTCCGCTTCTGCGCCACCTCAGCCAGCCGTGACGCCGAGAACTCCGCCGAGTTCGTGGCCGGGGTCCGGGCCCGGCTCGGGGTCGAGCCCGAGGTGGTCACCGGTACGGAGGAGGCGGCGCTGGCCTTCGACGGTGCCGTGCGGGCCCTGCAGGTGGCACCGGCGGCGCCGGTGCTGGTGATCGACGTCGGGGGTGGTTCCACCGAGCTGATCCTGGGCGACGTGACGCCCTCGTCGGCCTGCTCGATGAACATCGGGTCGGTCCGCCTGCACGAGCGGCACCTGCGCTCCGACCCGCCCTCGATGGCCGAGGTCACCGCCTGCGTGCGCGACATCGACACCGCTCTGGCGGCCTGCCCCGTCGACATCGGTGCCGCCAGCACCCTGGTCGGGGTCGCGGGTACCGTCACCACGATCGCGGCCGGCGTGCTGGACCTCGCGACCTACGACCGCGCCGCGATCGACCAGGCCACGCTCTCGTTGCCCGCGATCCACGACGTGGTGGACCGCCTGGTCCGGATGACCGTGGCCGAGCGGCTGGCCCTGCCGTACATGCATCCCGGGCGGGCCGACGTCATCGTCGCCGGGGCACTGATCCTGCAACGGGTGCTGCGCCGGTCCGGCGTCACCGAGCTGGTGGTCTCCGAGGCCGACATCCTCGACGGCATCGCGTGGTCACTGGTCGGGTGAGCGCGGGGTGGCCGTGGGGGTGGCTGCGGCGGGTGTCTTCGGCCGCTGCCGGCCGTCGAGATCACCCAGCACGCGCAGGCCGACCGTGAGCACGCCGAGCACCAGGACCAGGCCGACCAGCAGCATGATCGCGGTGACGGGGTTGTTCATCATGTGGGTCATGACGTTCCTCCTTGGTAGGTCTCCGACGCTAGGGCTGCTGGCGCGGACAAGCGGTGACGAAGTGGTGACGGAGCTGAGGGCGTGACCTCGCCGGTCCCGCCCGGCTCCGGGTGGCCGGGAGACCCCGCGACCTCGGCCACCCCGGTCGCCCGCCGGCCCGCCGACGTACGCCGCCTCGCGGGCAGCCGCAGCCTGGCGTTGACCGTGGACCCGCTGCACGCGCTCGAGGCCCGGGTCAGCGTGTGCCGGGCCTGCCCGCGGCTCGTGCGGTGGCGTGAGGACGTGGCCCGCGACAAGCGGGCGGCGTACGCCGACGAGACCTACTGGGGCCGCCCGGTCCCGGGGTGGGGGTCGCCGACGCCGTCGGTGCTGATCGTCGGGCTCGCGCCCGCGGCGCACGGGGCCAACCGCACGGGTCGGGTCTTCACCGGCGACCGGTCGGGTGACTGGCTCTTCGCCAGCCTGCACCGGGTCGGGTTGGCCACCCAGCCCACCAGCGTGCACGCCGACGACGGCCTGCAACTCGTCGGCGCCAGGATGGTGGCGGCCGTGCGCTGTGCGCCACCGCTCAACAAGCCCACCACCCACGAGCGCGCGACCTGCGCGCCGTGGTTGGACGCCGAGCTGGCGCTGCTCGCCGAGCACGTGCGGGTGGTCGTGGCCCTGGGCTCCATCGGGTGGGACGCCTCGCTGCGGGCGCTGCGGTCGGTCGGCTGGGGTGTCCCACGACCCAGGCCGCGCTTCGGGCACGGCGCCGAGGCGACGCTCACCAGCCCGCACCGTGACGTGCTGCTGATCGGCAGCTACCACCCGAGCCAACAGAACACCTTCACGGGCCGATTGACCGAGCCGATGCTGGACGACGTGCTCGGGCGCGCCGCGCGAGCGGGCAGGATGTCGCCATGACGCTGCACGCCGTCACCGTCCTGGGCCACGACCGGCCCGGCATCATCGCGGAGACCACGGACCGGCTCGCCGACCTCGGGCTGAACCTCGAGGACTCCACGATGACGCTACTGCGCGGCCACTTCGCGATGGTGCTGGTCTGCGCCGGGGACGCCGACGCTGCCGCCATCGAGCAGGCCCTGACGCCGCTGGGCGCCGACGGCTCGCTGACGGTCACGGTGCGCGAGGTGCCGCAGGAGGAGCCCGCACCCGGGATGGGTACGCCGTGGGTGCTGAGCGTCCACGGTGGTGATCGGCCCGGCATCGTCTCGGGCGTGGTGGCCGAGGTGGCCCGCGTGGGCGGCAACATCACCGACCTGTCGACCCGGCTGGCCGGTGAGCTGTACCTGCTGGTGGCGGAGTTTGACCTGCCGTCCTCGGCTGACCCCGGTGCCCTGGACGCGGCGATCCGCGCGGTCGCCACGTCGATGGGGGTGGGTGCCACCCTGCGGGCCGCGGAGGCCGACGAGCTGTGAGTGAGCGTTGAGTGACATCCGGGTCTCCGCGTGGGGGGAGACCGAGCTCGGTGCGGTGGGCCGGGTGCTCGAGGTAATGCGGGCGCCGGCCGCGGTGCTGTCCAGACCTGCCGACGACGTCGACCCCACTGACCCCGGCACCCTCCAGCTGGCCGCCGACCTGGTCGCCACCATGCGGGTCAGCCCCGGCTGCGTCGGCCTGGCCGCGCCGCAGGTCAGCGTGGGCAGGCGGGTCTTCTGCGTCGACGTGGCGGCCCACCCCAGGACCCGCACCTCGCACGGCACCTTCGTGCTCTGCAACGCCGAGGTGGTGGCCTCGACTCGCCGGGAGAAGGCCCGTGAGGGTTGCCTGAGCGTGCCGGACCTGACCGGCGAGGTGAAGCGCGCCACCCGGCTCGTGGTCCGCGGGCAGCTGCCCGGCACCGGTGAGGAGGTGGTGGTGACGACCGATGCCTTCGAGGCCCGGGCGCTGCAGCACGAGATCGACCACTGCGCCGGGCTGCTGTTCCTCGACCGGGTCGCGGACGCGCACGCGATCCACGCCCGCAAGACCTACCTGGCATAGGTTCGGCCCAGCCCGGCCCCCGTATCCCAACCGGCAGAGGAACCCGCCTTAAAAGCGGCTCAGTCTGGGTTCGAACCCCAGCGGGGGCACCCAGGGCTCGAGATCGGCAGCGCTCGCGACTGGTGAGCCCTGGGTCACGTCGAGCTCACGCCACGCCGGGAACGTCCGGACCCGCCGCGACGTTGATACCAGTGAGGCTCACTACAGTGGGCCGCGTCGGGTGAACCGTCAGCATGACGGTCACCACCAGGCCTCCAAGGAGGAGACCATGCAGAGCAACAACCCGGTGTTCAGGAACTCAGAGGAGTTCAACCGCGTCGGCGGTGGTCAGATGTCCGACCCCAGCACCTGGGGCACGGGCCTCCCCGGCACGCCCACGCAGACCTCGTCCGCGCCGATGACCATCGACTCGGTCGTGCAGAAGACCGGCATCTCGCTGGCCGTGGTCATCGTGACCGCCCTCGCCACCTGGGTGCTGACCCCCGAGATCACGACCACCAGCGGCAACGTCAGCAGCATCTTCGCCGCGCTGACGGTCGGCATGCTCGGTGCCTTCGCGCTGTCGATGGTCAACTCGTTCAAGAAGGTCATCAGCCCGGCGCTCGTGCTGCTGTTCTGCGCCTTCGAGGGCGTGGCCATGGGTGCGCTGAGCAAGCTCTTCAACTCGATGTTCGAGGGCAACATCGTGATGAGCGCCGTGATCGGCACGTTCGCCGCCTTCGGTGGCACGCTCGCGGTCTACAAGTTCTTCAACATCCAGGTCGGCACCAAGTTCCGCACGTTCGTGATCGCGGCGATGTTCGGCATGGTCGCGCTCAGCCTGATGGAGCTCGTCCTCGGCGCGTTCGGGTCCGGCACCGGCCTCTTCGGCTTCGGTGGCCTCGGCACCCTGACCGCGATCGCCGGTCTGGTGCTCGGCGTCTTCATGCTGATCCTCGACTTCGACTACGTCGAGAAGGGTGTAGCCGCGGGGATCCCCGAGCGTGAGTCGTGGCGTGCCGCGTTCGCGATGACGGTGAGCCTGGTCTGGATCTACACCAACCTGCTCCGCCTGCTGGCGATCTTCAGCCAGGACTGACCCAGCACGAGCAGCACCACACGGACCCCGGGCCTCGTCCCGGGGTCCGTGTGCGTCCGTCCTCCGTACGCCGGTGAAGCGACCTTGCCGCGCAGCCAATCGCGTCAACGTCGCCGCCGCCTCGCCCTGCCCCATCGACCACACCGGCAGCTCCACGGTCCGATCGAGCTCCTCGTGAAGACGCGACACCACCACCGAGAGCGGGTGTTCCCGGGCGGTGGACTGCGTCGTCATGCACCCATTCAAGCCGTGCCCCCCGTTAGTTTCGGCCCGAGATCAGGCGTGTCCACAGGCGTCGCCCGAACGGTCTTCGGCGGTTTCGAGACGCTCGCTGGCGCTCGCTCCTCAACCAGCGAGGGGCGAGGCGGCGGCGCTCGGTGCGATCAGCGAGGGACGGGGCGGCGTTGGCTCCTCGACCAACGAGCGACGGCGGCGTTGGCTCCTCGACCAGCGAGGGACGGGGCGGTGGGGGCTCGGTGCTCGACCAGCGAGGGACGGGGCGGTGGGGGCTCGATGCTCAACGAGCGGGATTGTCGAGGTCGACGCTGACGGTGCCCTCGGTGGCCTGCGGGGCCTCGCCGGCGGTACTCGGATGGCTGACCCGGCGGCGCAGCTCGACCCAGCGGCCGCGGACGCCGAGCCGGCGTCCGGCCACCTCGGTGCCGTCGATCTCGGTGCCCGGCGTCGAGACCGCCTCCAGCGCCGCCGGGATGATCGGCATCACGCCTTCCCCGCGGTGCGGGGTCGGGGCCAACTCGTCGTCCGGGACGAAGCCCAGCGACGCCAGCGTCGAGGGCACCAGCAGGTTGACCAGGGCGCGGTAGCCCGCCGCCGAGGGATGGAACTGGTCGGGCCCGAACAGCATCGCCGGCGCCGCGGCGAACTCCGGGCCCAGGATCGAGCCCACCGACACGGTGCGTCCACCGTGCTCGACCACCGCGATGGTCTGCGCCGCGGCCATCCGACGTGACCAGGCGCGGGCAACCTGCTTGAGCGGCGGCGCGATCGGCTTGATCGTGCCGAGGTCCGGACAGGTGCCGACCACGACCTCCACTCCGGCCTCGCGCAGCCGGCGCACGGCCTCGGCCAGGTGCGCCACGGACTCCGAGGGCGACACCACGTGGGTGACGTCGTTGGCGCCGATCAGGATGACGGCCACGTCGGGGGTGACCGGCAGCGCGCGGGCGACCTGGGCTCCCAGGTCGAGGGAGCGGGCACCCACGACGGCGAAGGCGCGCAGGTGCACCCGTCGGTCGGCGTACGCCGCGACGCCGCTGGCCAGCAGGGCGCCCGGGGTCTCCTCGACCCGGTCCACGCCGTAGCCGGCCGCGCTGGAGTCGCCGAGCAGGGCGATCTTGACCGCCGGGCCAGGGCGTCCGCGGCCGTACCACCCGGTGGAGTCCGGCGGCGGGGCGTCGCGCAGGGTGCCGATGGTCTTGCGGGCCAGGGTCGCCTCGGTGCGCAGCAGGCCGTACAGAGCGGCACCGAGCACGGACAGGCCGCCCCCGCCGTAGGCGGCAGCGGAGGCGAGCTTGCGTGCTGCTGCTGCCTTCCCCACGGCCACGACTGTAGTGAGGACCCCACCGCGGCCCGCGCGCGGCCCGCAACCCCTTATGTTGAGCCCATGCAGTACGTCGAGTCGCTCCTGGACCTGATCGGCAACACCCCACTGGTGCGGCTCTCGCGCACGCTGGACCTGCCGGGTGGCGGCGAAGGGCCGCTGGTGCTGGCTAAGGTCGAGTACCTCAACCCCGGCGGGTCCGTGAAGGACCGGATCGCCACGCGGATGATCGACGCCGCCGAGGCCGAGGGCCTGCTGCTTCCCGGCGGCACCATCGTGGAGCCCACGTCGGGCAACACCGGGGTCGGGCTGGCCATGGTGGCCCAGCAGCGCGGTTACCACTGTGTCTTCGTGTGCCCCGACAAGGTCAGCGAGGACAAGCGCAACGTGCTCAAGGCCTACGGCGCCGAAGTCGTCGTGTGCCCCACCGCGGTCGCCCCCGAGCACCCGGACTCCTACTACAACGTCTCCGACCGCCTCGCCAAGCAGCCCGGTGCCTGGAAGCCCGACCAGTACTCCAACCCGCACAACCCGCGCTCGCACTACGAGACCACCGGCCCGGAGATCTGGGCCCAGACCGAGGGCAGGGTCACCCACTTCGTGGCCGGTGTCGGCACCGGCGGCACGATCAGCGGCGTCGGGCGCTACCTGAAGGAGCAGAACCCGGACATCCAGGTCGTCGGAGCCGACCCGGCCGGCTCGGTCTACTCCGGTGGCAGCGGCCGGCCCTACCTCGTCGAGGGCGTGGGCGAGGACTTCTGGCCCGAGACCTACGACCGCACGGTCGCGGACCGGATCATCGAGGTCTCCGACGCCGACTCGTTCGCCTTCACCCGGCGCCTGGCCCGTGAGGAGGCGCTGCTGGTCGGCGGCTCGTGCGGCATGGCGGCCCACGCGGCCCGCACCCTGGCCCACGAGCTCGCCGGCACCCCGGAGGGCGCGGACGCCGTGATCGTGGTGCTGCTGCCGGACTCCGGCCGGGGCTACCTGACCAAGATCTTCAACGATGACTGGCTGGCGCAGTACGGGTTCCCTACCGGTGCCGGCGCGGACGCCAGCCAGACGGTGGGTGAGGTGCTGCGCGGCAAGGACGGCCGGCTGCCCGACCTGGTGCACACGCATCCCGGCGAGACCATCGCCGAGGCCGTCAACATCCTGCGCGAGTACGGCGTGTCCCAGATGCCGGTGGTCCGCGCCGAGCCGCCGATCGTGGCCGCCGAGGTCGCCGGGTCGGTCTCCGAGCGCACCCTGCTCGATGCCCTGTTCGCCGGCGCCGCCCGGCTGACCGACCCGGTCGAGGAGCACATGTCGCCGGCGCTGCCGACGATCGGGTCGACCGCGGACGCGCGGGACGCCGTACGCCTGCTCGAGGCCGTCGACGCGGTCCTGGTGCAGGAGGACGGCAAGCCGGTGGGCGTGCTCACCCGCCAGGACCTGCTCGCGTTCCTGTCGCGCGCGTAGGCACTTCCGTAACTCGCTGTTACTCCTGGGGTTACACCCCGAGGAATGTCGCGTTCGAGCGCCCCCGTGGTGAAGTCTTCTATCTTTGCCCGCACCGATGCGGGCCGTGGGGGGTGACGCAAAACCGTGTGGGACTTCATCGTCGAGCGACGAGGCCAGATCGCCTACAACACGCTGCAGCACGCCAACCTGGTCATCCAGGCCGTGCTGGTCGCCACCGTGATCGCCGTGGTGCTCGCCGTCCTGATTACCCGGGCACCCCGGTTGCAGGGCGTCGCCAACGCCCTCAGCGCGATCGGCCTGACCATCCCGTCGTTCGCGCTCGTGGGCATCCTGCTGCCGCTCACCTCGATCGGCACGGTCACCGCCGTCGTGGCCGTCACGTTCTATGCCGTGCTTCCCATCCTGCGCAACGCCGTGGTCGGGCTGCAGGGCGTCGACCAGATCCTGGTGGAGTCCTCGCGCGGCATGGGCATGAGCGAGTTGGCCTCGCTGTGGCGGGTCCGGCTCCCGCTGGCCTGGCCGGTGATCCTCGCCGGTGTCCGCACCTCCACCCAGATGTCGATGGGCGTGGCCGCGATCGCGGCGTACGTCCTGGGCCCCGGCCTCGGTGGCTACATCTTCAAGGGACTGAGCCAGATCGGCGGCGCCAACGCGATCAACTACGCCGTTGTCGGGACCGTGGGGGTCATCGTGATCGCGCTGATCGTCGACGTGCTGCTGCTGCTGCTCGGTCGTCTCACTGTGTCGAAGGGAATCCGTGTCTGACATGTCCACCACCCCCGAGAGGACCGGCTCCGCCGACACCTCGATCAGCGGCGCGGAGATCGTCCTGGACAACGTCGTCAAGCGCTACCCCGGCCAAAAGACCACGGCTGTCGACTCGCTCTCGCTGACCATCCCGGCTGGGGAGATCGTGATGTTCGTGGGCCCGTCGGGCTGCGGCAAGACGACCTCGCTGAAGATGATCAACCGGCTGATCGAGCCGACGTCCGGCACGATCCGCATCGACGGCGAGGACGTGCTCACCCAGAGCGAGAACGACCTGCGCCGGCGGATCGGCTACGTCATCCAGGGAGGCAGCCTCTTCCCGCACATGAGCGTGGCCAAGAACATCGCGATCGTGCCGAAGCTGCTCGGCTGGGACTCCTCGCGGATCACCAAGCGCACCGACGAGCTGCTCGAGCTCGTCGGGCTCGACCCGAGCCGCTACCGCGACCGCTACCCGCGCGAGCTCTCCGGCGGCCAGCAGCAGCGGGTCGGCGTGGCCCGCGGCCTGGCCGCCGACCCACCGGTCGTGCTGATGGACGAGCCGTTCGGTGCCGTCGACCCGATCACCCGCCAGCGGCTGCAGGACGAGCTGCTGTCCATTCAGCGCGAGCTGCACAAGACCATCGTCTGCGTCACCCACGACATCGACGAGGCGATCAAGCTGGGCGACCGGATCCTGATCCTGCAGGACGGCGCCCAGATCGCGCAGTACGACACCCCCGAGGTGATTCTGGGCGCCCCGGCCGGTGAGTTCGTCGAGGACTTCGTCGGCTCGGGCTCCGCTCTCAAGCAGCTCAGCCTGACCCGGATCTCCGAAATTGCGCTGCGCACGCCGACGACCGCCACGGTCGGCGAGCGCACCGACGACGTACGCCGGCGGGCCGAGTCCAACGGAGACATGGCCGTCATCGTGCTCGACGGCCGGGGCCGTCCGTGCGGTTGGCCGTGGCTGCGTCAGCTCACGGGTGAGAAGCTCGTCGAGCCGACCGAGGAGTTGATCAACCTCGACCACCGGGCGACCCTCAACGACGCGCTCGACACGATGTTGAGCTCCAGCCACGGAGCGGCGGTCGTGACCGGCGACCGCGACCAGTACCTCGGCGTCGTCGACTTCCGCTCGGTCACCGAGCACATCCGGATGCTCGAGGAGCAGGCTGCCCGTGACTGACACCCTCCCTGCTACCCGATCCGACTCCGACGTCGGGGCCACCCCGGCACCGACCGGGAGCAGCAGACGGATCGCGCGGCTAGACCGCGAAACGACGCTGATGCTGATCGTCCCGCCGGTGTTGGTGCTGCTCGTCTTCGCCGGCTACGTCCTGTGGCGCCAGACCGCCGACCTGGACGGCACCGAGCTGCGCCAGCTGCGCTGGTCGACGGTGATCACCCTGATCTGGGAGCACGTGCGCCTGACCTTCGTCTCCAGCGCGCTCGTGGTCGCGATCGCCGTACCCCTCGGGGTGCTGTTGACCCGTGGCCGGTTCCGTCGCCTCTCGCCGTTGGTCGTGGGGGTGGCCAACATCGGGCAGGCGGCGCCCTCCCTCGGCCTGATCGTGCTGCTCGCGATCTGGCTCGGCTTTGGTTTCTGGACCGCGGTGCTGGCGCTGACGCTCTACGGGCTACTGCCCGTGCTGCGCAACACCATCACCGGCCTGCAGGGCGTCGACCCGACGCTGGTCGAGGCCGGTCGCGGGATCGGCATGTCGTCGGCGGCGGTGCTGTTCCGCGTCGAGCTGCCGCTGGCGGTCCCGGTGATCATGGCGGGCGTGCGCACCGCCCTGGTGCTCGTCGTCGGCACCGCCACCCTGGCCACCTTCATCAACGGCGGCGGGCTCGGCGACATCCTGCAGACCGGAATCTCGCTGTTCCGCTTCTCGCTGATGATCGCCGGTGCGGTGCTGGTGGCACTGCTCGCCCTGCTCATCGAGTGGCTCGGGCGTGTGCTCGAGCTGCTCACCCGGCCGAAGGGACTCTGATGAAACGTTCCGCTGCTGCCCTTGTCGCAACCCTGGCCCTGACGCTGTCTGCGTGTGGGCTCGGCACCGCCGGCGGGTTGGTGCCGTCTGCGACGCTGGCCGGCCCGCTGGCCGACGTACCGTCACTGGACGGTGCGGAGGTCTCGGTCGGCTCCAAGAACTTCACCGAGAACATCCTGCTCGGCAAGATCGCGCTGATCGTGCTGCAGGCCGCCGGCGCGCAGGTCAACGACCTCACTAACATCCCCGGCAGCTCGGCGGCCCGGGAGGCGCACACCTCCGGCGACATCGACGCGATGTGGGAGTACACCGGCACCGGCTGGCTGGTCTACCTGCTGCACGAGAAGCCCGTGAAGGGCATGGAGGAGCAGTACGCCGCCGTCCGCGACGAGGACCTCGAGACCAACAACCTCTCCTGGCTGCCCCCGGCGCCGATGAACAACACCTATGCCTTCGCCATCACGAAGGAGAGCGCGCAGCAGTACGGCATCACCAAGCTCTCCGAGATCAAGAAGGTCCCGGTCGCCGAGCGCACCTTCTGCGTCGAGTCCGAGTTTGCCAACCGCGCCGATGGGCTCGAGGGCATGTTGAAGGCCTACGACATCCCGCTCGACGGCGCCGACGGCGTGCCGGCCGGCAACCTGCAGACCTACGCGACCGGTGCGATCTACGACGCGACGGCCAAGGGGGAGTGCACCTTCGGCGAGGTGTTCACCACCGACGGACGGATCCTGGCACTGGACCTACAGGTGCTGGAGGACGACCGGGCCTACTTCCCCAACTACAACGTGTCGCTCGTGGTGCGCAACGAGGTGATGCAGAAGTATCCCGAGATCGAGGACGTGATGGCCCCGGTCACCGAGAAGATGACCGACGAGGTGCTCAAGGAGCTGAACGCCCACGTCGACGTGGACGGCAGGGAGCCCGAGGACGTCGCCATCGAGTGGCTGAGGTCCGAGGGCTTCGTCTCCTGACCTCGCGGCGGGCGGCGCAGAGACACTGGTAGAAGTCCCCCACCCGGGTCGCCCTCAAGCGGCACGCCACCCCGCGACGCCGACTTCTACCAGCAGTTCTGCGAGCGCGACCACGCCGGCGAGGACTTCGCGCACCTCGTCGGGGTGGAACATGACGTCCTCGTAGCTGAAACGCAGCACCAGCCATCCACCGACCACCATCCGGTTGTAGCGCCGGCAGTCACTGGCCAGTGCTGTCCGGCTCCCGTGCCAGGCGAAGGAGTCGGCCTCGCACACGATGCGCAGCCGTTGGTCGACCAGGTCGGCCCGGGCCGAGAAGGCGCCGTCGCGGACGGTGACCTGCGGCTTGACCTGCAACCCGGGCACCGAGTGACAGATCGACCGGGTGATCGACTCGAACGGGTTCGCCGCCAGCTCGGACGCCGCGTCCGCGAGCCGTCGCATGCGTGGCGAGCCGGGTCCACGAGCCTCATCAGCCACCTGGAGGAGGAGCTGGTGGCACCCGCTCTCGCGGAGGGCGGAGTCAGCCACGGCCAGCGCCTCGTCCTCCGGCAGAGCGCGCAGGCACTGGCGCAGCGTCACCTTGTGGGTTGTCACGCCGTTCTCGACCTCGTGGTCCTCAAGGTCCGTCCAGTGCACGTGCGCCAACTTGGTCCGGTTGCCGAGACTGCGACCTCGTCCGACCGTGACGTGCGGCTTGTCAGGAACCGTCCTCACGCCCCACCCGTGGCTGATCGCGGCGCTTGTCATCGAGACGACGCCACCAAGCCGCGCGGCCACGCGCACGGCGACGTCTGTGTTCGGCAGGGAGTAGATGCCGCGACCGTCACGCATCACCGACCCCGAGACGACGGCGGCTTCCAGCTCGATCCGCTCGACCAGCCGGACCAGGGTGCCGTAGCGGGCTACGCCCCCGAGCTCCGCGAGCCACTCCGGCACCGACATCGACACGTGACGATCGTGCCGGTGTCGGCTCTCTGTCGCACCGCGTTGTCCACAGGCCATGGGCGGGTGCTACACCCGGTAAACGGCGCGTGTCCGGCCCTCGACATGCGTCGGCCACGGCCCTCGCGCGCTGTGGCACGGGCCCGAGCAGCAGGCGATGCTGCGGGCGCTGGTCCCCCCGCCCCCAGCGACCCGCCGGCCGACAGCTCTCCCTACGAGTCCACGCTCGCCGCGTTGGGCTGGTAGGGCGGCAAGGCCATCAGCAGCACCTCGGGCAGATTGCCGGGGAGCCACACGAAGCGGGCGCGGCCCACCTCGACCCAGCCGCGGCGTTGATAGATGGTCAGGGCTGTGTCGTGGGTCGGCACCACATCGAGGACCGGCACCTCACCCTGCACGCGGATCCAGGCGACCGCCGTGTCGAGCAGGGTGCCCCCGACACCCAGGCCACGCCAGGCCTCCGCCGTGAATAGCACCGAGATCATGCCCATCGGGGCGCTCCCGAGGGCCGGGGCGAACAGCGGCACCAGCGGCTCGTCGACGTGCGCCACGGTCACATGCCCGACCACCGCGCCGGCGGACTCGGCAACCCACGCCCGGCGCTCGGTGGGTCGCACCAGGAAGTCCACGGTCGGGATCGGCAGCGGCCAGCGGATCGGGTAGCTCGAGCCAGCCTGCTGGGCGCTCAACAGCTCCACCAGCACCGGTAGATCGTCGGCGTGCCGGGCACGCACCAGGAGATCCATTGCCTCAGCCGGTCTGCCCGTCGACGTAGACCCAGCCGCCGCCGCGACGTTCGAAACGGCTGCGTTCGCGACGTTGCCCGGTGACCCCGTCACGCACGAAGGAGGCCACGAACTCGACGTGGCTCGTGCCGGCCTCCAGGACCTCCAGCCCGGTCCAGGTCAGCGCGGGGTCGGGCTCGATCACGGCTGGGCGGGTGCGCGGGTGCCAGGTCCGGAACACGTGGTCGAGGTGCCCGACGGCGAACGCCGCGTAGCGCGAGCGCATCAGCTCCTCGGCCGTCTCGGCCTGGGCCGCCCCCCGGTGCAGCCGGCCGCAGCAGGCGTCGTACGCCGTGCCGCTGCCGCACGGACAGACCTCGCGCAGACTCATGGCCTCACCTCAGTCCCCGCGAGTCCCAGCGCGGCCTCGAGGCGCTCGAGCTCCTCGCCGGAGTAGACCGCGATCCGCTGCAGGCTCGGGATCGAGTCCCGGCAGCCCGTGTAGCCGATGTTGAACTGCCCGTCGTAGCTGACCGCGGTGATGTTCAGGGCCTGGCCGTTGAAGAGCAGGCTGACGGGGAACAACTCCTGCATCGGCGACCCGTCGAGGTAGCGGGTCTCAGCCGGTCCCGGCACGTTGGACACCACGACGTTGGCGTCCTGGGTACCGTGCCCGCCGACCCCGAGCAGGGCCTGGGCCAGGAACGGCGCCATCAGCATCGTGGTGTAGGCGTCCATGGCTGCACCGCTGACGACGGGCAGCCGCTCCTTGCCTAGCCGGGGCGAGGCCTTGATGGCCTCGATCCGCTCCAGCGGGTCCACCAGGTCGGTGCCCAGCTTGGCGTAGAGGAACGTCACCGCGTTGCCGACCGCGGCCCCCTGCCCGGTGCGCACCGAGACGGGCACGTTGGCGGTCAGCGTCTCGGTGGGCAGCGCGCCCAACTCGTCGAGGTAGCGCCGCATCGCGCCGCCGCACATCGCCAGGTAGACGTCGTTGAGGCTGCAGTCGGCGGCCCGGGCCACCGCCTTGAGACGCTCGACCGGGTAGTGCTGGGTCGCGAACCGGCGCGGGGTGTGGATGCGACCGTTGAAGATCGACCGGGGCGCCCGGAACGGCACCGCCCGACTGGGGTCCCGGCCGCCGACCAGGGTCTCGGCGTACGTGCGGGTCAGGGCCCCGGCCACGGCGGTGCCGCCGAGCACGCCGCGGGTGACCAGGCCGGCGAGACCACCCGAGGCGGCGACCCGCTCGAGGTCCTTCGTGCGCGTCCGCGGGGGCAGACCGGACTGGTCCGGCCCCTGCGTCCCGACGGCCCACGGGGGCAGCAGGTCGCGGGCCTCGGGGTCGGCCGAGAGCATCCGGTGCAGCATCCGGACACCGCCCACGCCGTCGACCTGGGAGTGGTGCGCCTTCATGTAGAGGGCCCAGCGGTCCTCCTCCAGGCCCTCGATGACGTGCACCTCCCACAGCGGGTAGCGCCGGTCCATCCGGGCCGAGTGCAGCCGCGAGACCAGCACACCGAGCTCACGCTGCGAGCCCGGTGAGGGCAGGGCCGAGTGCCGCAGGTGGTAGTCCAGGTCGATCTCGTCGGCGGGGATCTGCGACCAGCTGGGCACCGGCAGCAGCCGGTACAGGTAGTCGTAGGGCGCGGCGAACTCGTGCACGCTGCGCCAGCTGCGCACCAGGTCGGCGACGAACCTGGGGCGGTCCTCGGGCACCCGGAAGGTGGCGAGCATGCCGACCTGCATCGGCGTACGACGCGTCTCGGCGAACAGCCAGGCCGAGTCGTTGATGGTCAGCATCGTGCGTGCCATGGAGCACCCCCTCGGGCCGCAGTGTGCCTCATGGTGTGACGTACAGCACCTGATCGGGGGTGTGACCCGCGCAGGGGGGTGCTGGGTAGCGTGGAGCACGTGACTGAATCTCCGTCCGTCTCCACCCTCGGTCAGCTGCGCGAGTCCGGCCACGTGCTCAAGGACCTGCGCACCGAGATCCGCGACAACCTGCTCGCTGCCCTGCGCGAGGGCCGCGACCCCTGGCCCGGACTGCACGGGTTCGAGAACACCGTCGTCCCGCAGCTCGAGCGGGCCCTGATCGCCGGGCACGACATCGTGCTGCTCGGTGAGCGCGGCCAGGGCAAGACCCGGCTGCTGCGCACCATGGTCGGTCTGCTCGACGAGTGGACCCCCGTGATCGAGGGCGCCGAGCTCGGCGAGCACCCCTACGAACCGATCACGGTGGGGTCCAGGCGCCGGGCCGCCGAGGAGGGCGACGCGCTGCCGGTCGTCTGGCGTCACCGCGACGAGCGGTACTCCGAGAAGCTCGCCACCCCGGACACCTCGGTGGCCGACCTGATCGGCGACGTCGACCCGATGAAGGTGGCCGAGGGCCGCTCGCTGGGCGACCCCGAGACCATCCACTTCGGCCTGATCCCGCGCAGCCACCGCGGCATCGTGGCCATCAACGAGCTGCCGGACCTGGCGGAGCGGATCCAGGTCGCGATGCTCAACGTGATGGAGGAGCGCGACATCCAGATCCGCGGCTACGTGCTCCGGCTGCCGCTGGACGTGCTCGTGATGGCCAGCGCCAACCCGGAGGACTACACCAACCGCGGTCGCATCATCACCCCGCTGAAGGACCGCTTCGGTGCTGAGATCCGCACCCACTACCCGACCGAGCTCGACGCCGAGGTCGCCGTGATCCGGCAGGAGGCCGCGCTGGTCGCGGACGTGCCCGACGTGCTGGTCGAGGTGCTCGCGCGCTTCACCCGCAACCTGCGCGACTCCAGCGCCGTCGACCAGCGCTC
Source organism: Nocardioides sp. (assembly GCA_026786275.1). GTDB lineage: Bacteria > Actinomycetota > Actinomycetes > Propionibacteriales > Nocardioidaceae > Nocardioides. The sequence continues at coordinate 18,140 of JAJAYJ010000189.1, forward strand.
GGGCGTCTCGGCCCGGTTCGCGATCGCGGGCGCCGAGACCATCGCCGCCGCAGCCCTGCACCGGGCGACCCGGCAGGGCGAGGACCAGGCCGTGGCCCGCGTCGTCGACCTCGAGACCGCCGTCGACGTGCTCGGCGGCAAGATCGAGTTCGAGTCCGGCGAGGAGGGCCGTGAGGACGAGGTGCTCACCCACCTGCTGCGCACCGCCACCGCCGAGACCGTGCGCCACCACTTCCGCGGCATCGACTTCGGGGTCCTGGTGGATGCGCTCGAGAGCGGCCAGATGGTCTCGACCGGGGAGCAGGTCACGGCGCGTGACTTCCTGGCCGGGCTGCCGGTGCTGGGCGAGTCCGACCTCTACGACCAGGTGACCGACAAGCTCGGCGCCGGCAACGACGGCCAACGGGCCTGCGCCATCGAGCTGGCGCTGGAGGGGCTCTACCTGGCCCGCAAGGTCAGTAAGGAGTCCGGCGAGGGCGAGACCGTCTATGGCTAGGTTGGTCCGCCCCCGCTACGGCCGGTACGCCGGCGGCGACCCGCTGGCGCCCCCGGTCGACCTCTCCGAGGCGCTGGCCGCCATCGGCGAGGACGTGATGGCCGGCTACAGCCCCGACCGGGCGATGCGTGAGTTCCTGCGCCGCGGCGGCCGGGACCAGGCCGGTCTGGACGACCTGGCCCGCCGGGTGGCCGAGCGGCGCCGCGAGATCCTGGACCGCAACAACCTCGACGGCACCCTGGCGGAGGTCCGCGAGCTCCTCGACAAGGCGTTGTTGCAGGAGCGGGCTCAGCTGGCCCGCGACGTCGACCTCGACGACGCGGATCGGGCGTTCCGCGAGATGCAGCTCGAGAACCTGCCCGCCAGCACGGCGGCGGCGGTCAACGAGCTGTCGTCGTACGACTGGCAGAGCCGCGAGGCGCGCGAGGACTTCGAGAAGATCAAGGACCTGCTGGGTCGCGAGCTGCTCGACCAGCGGTTCAAGGGCATGAAGGACGCCCTGGAGAACGCCACCGACGCCGACCGTGCGGCCATCAACGAGATGCTCACCGACCTCAACGAGCTGCTCGACAAGCACACGCGGGGCGAGGACACCCCGGAGGACTTCCAGGACTTCATGGCCAAGCACGGGGCGTTCTTCCCGGAGGACCCCCAGGACATCGACGAGCTCCTCGACGCGATGGCTCAGCGTGCGGCCGCGGCCCAGCGGATGATGAACTCGATGAGCGCCGAGCAGCGCGCCGAGCTGGCGCAGCTCTCGCAGCAGGCGTTCGGCAGCCCCGAGCTGATGGCGTCGCTGGCCCAGCTCGACGGCAACCTGCAGGCCCTGCGACCCGGGGAGGACTGGGACGGCTCGGAGCGTTTCGACGGCGAGGGCGGCCTCGGCCTCGGTGACGGCACGGGTGCCCTGCAGGACCTCGCCGACCTCGACCAGCTCGCCGACCAGCTCTCGCAGTCCTACGGCGGCGCCCGGATGGACGACCTCGACCTCGACAAGCTCTCCCGCCAGCTCGACGACCAGGCCGCGGTCGACGCCAGGACCCTGCAGGCCCTCGAGCAGGCGTTGCGCGACTCGGGCACGATGAAGCGCGGTTCCGACGGCCAGCTCCGGCTGACCCCCCAGGCGATGCGCCAGCTCGGCAAGGCGCTGCTGCGCGACGTGGCCGAGCGGATGTCGGGCCGCCAGGGCCAGCGCGACCTCGACCGGGCCGGCGCAGCGGGCGAGCGCTCAGGGGCCACCCGGGAGTGGGCCTTCGGCGACACCGAGCCGTGGGACGTGACCCGCACCGTCACCAACGCGGTGCTGCGCACCGTCGCCGAGGGCGGGTCCACCGCAGACGGGGTCCGGCTGCGGATCGAGGACGTCGAGGTGCAGGAGACCGAGGCCCGCACCCAGGCGTGCGTCGCGCTGCTCGTGGACACGTCGTTCTCGATGGCGATGGACGGCCGCTGGGTGCCGATGAAGCGGACCGCGTTGGCGCTGCACACGCTGATCACGAGCCGTTTCCGAGGGGACGCGCTGCAGCTGATCGCCTTCGGTCGCCACGCCCAGACCATGGAGATCGAGGAGCTGACCGGTCTCGACGCGAAGTACGACAAGGGCACCAACCTGCACCACGCCCTGCTGCTCGCCAACCGACACTTCCGCAAGCACCCCAACGCCCAGCCGGTGCTGCTGATCGTCACGGACGGCGAGCCGACCTCCCACCTCGAGCCCGACGGCGAGGTCTTCTTCTCCTACCCGCCGCACCCGGTCACCGTCGCCCACGCGGTGCGGGAGCTCGAGAACGCCGGCCGGCTCGGCGCCCAGACCACGTTCTTCCGTCTCGGTGAGGACCCCGGCCTGGCGCGCTTCATCGAGTCGATGGCCCGTCGGGTCGAGGGCCGGGTGGTGGCACCGGAGCTCGACGACCTCGGTGCCGCGGTGGTCGGTTCCTACCTGGGCTCACGGGGCGGCCAGTCCGGCTCGACGAGCATCCGCGACCAGATGGGCGGCTGGTTCGGCAGCCGGGGGTACTGGGCCGGCTGACCAGCATGCCGAGTCGGCGCTAGTGCACGCGTGCACAAGAGCCGACTCGACCCTCGTGGGGGTGCAGGTACGCCGCGAGCTCCTCGACCCCGTCCACCAGACGCGGTCCCGGGCGGGCCCAGTGTGCGTTGGCGTCCACGGCCAGCACCCGTACGCCGGCGGGCAGCAGGTCCTCGGCCACCAGCCGGTCGGCCTGCGCCTGCGCGGTGTACCGGTCGAAGCCGCAGGGGGCGACCACGACCACGTCGGGCGCCGACGCGTGAACGGTCTCCCACAGCACCCGGACCGACGTCTCGCCGGCGGCACCCAGCACGCACTCCCCGCCCGCGGCCTCGACCATCTCGGGGATCCAGTGCCCCGGGGCGTACGGCGGGTCGGTCCACTCCAGCACCGCCACCCGGGGTCGCGGACGCCCGGTGACGGACTGCCGCACCACGTCGAGGCGACGCCGCAGGTCGGCCACCAGCGCGTGGCCGGCCTCCTCACGGCCGGTGGCCCGGCCCAGCGCGAGCACGCCATCGAGCACCTCGGCGATCGTGCGCGGGGCGTAGGTCAGCACCTCGGCGGTGCACCCCAGGTGGGCCAGCGCGTCGTCGACGACCGAGACGTCGACCGCGCAGACCGCGCACAGGTCCTGGGTCACGACCAGGTCGGCTTCCAGACCGCTCAGGGCGCCGGCGTCGAGCCGGTAGAGGTCCTCACCGGACGCGACCGCGGCGGCCACGAACGCGTCGATCTGGGCCGGGGAGAGGTCCTCGGGCATCGCCGAGGTCGACACCACCCGCCGGGTCCGTGCCTCGGCGGGGGTGTCGCACTCGAAGGTCACCCCGACCACGTCCGCACCTGCTCCGAGGTCGAAGAGGATCTCAGTGGTGGAGGGCAGGAGGGAGACGATGCGCACGACCACCACACTAGGGCGGTGGAGGATCCGACACCGACCGTGCTGGCCCTGCTGGCGCTGGCCGCCCTGGCCGCGGGCTTCGTGGACGCCGTGGTGGGCGGCGGCGGGCTGATCCAGCTGCCGGCCCTGCTGCTCGGGCTGCCCGGTGCCTCCCCGGTCCAGATCCTGGCCACCAACAAGCTGGCCTCCATCTGCGGCACCACGGTCAGCGCGGCGACGTACGTGCGCCGGGTCAGGCCCGACGCCCGCACCTTCCTGCCCCTGATGGCGGCGGCGTTCGCCGGGTCGGTGGGCGGGGCCGTGGTGGCCTCGCAGATCCCGCGCTCGGCCTTCGACCCGATCGTGCTGGTCGCCCTGGTGCTGGTCGGCGCGTGGGTGCTGCTGCGACCCGACCTGGGCGGAGCAACCGACCTGCGCTGGGACGACCGCCGCCACCTCGCGGGCGCGGTCGTGCTCGGTCTGGTCGTCGGCTTCTACGACGGCGCGCTGGGCCCCGGCACCGGCAGCTTCCTGGTCGTCGGGCTCGTCGGCCTGCTGGGCTACAGCTTCCTGGAGGCCTCGGCCAAGGCGCGGCTGGCCAACGTGGCCACCAACCTGGCGGCGCTGGTCGTCTTCGTGCCGCAGGGGGCGGTGATCTGGCACGTCGCGCTGGTGATGGGGGCGGCCAACCTGGTCGGCGGCTACCTCGGGGCGCGGACGGCGGTCTCGCGGGGCGCCGGCTTCGTGCGGGTATTCTTCATCGTCGTGGTCTCCGGCTTCGTGGTGCGCATCGGCGGTGACCTGCTCGGGCTGTGGTGACTCGGGGGTAGCGTGAGCCACATGAGCATCCCCGTCGACGTCGCGGACCTCGCCCGAGCCCTCACCGACTTCGATGCCGGCTACCTGCTCACCGTCTCCGGCGAAGGCCGGGTCAAGGTGATCGGCATGGTCCCCGAGGTGGTGGACGGCCAGGTCGTCGTGAGCAGCCCCGGTCGGGGCTCGTTGCGCAACCTGACGCTGAACAAGACGGTCACGATGATCTTCCCGCCCCGTGACGCAGGTGGCCACACCCTGCTCGTCGACGGCGACGCCACCGTGGCCGGGGGCGTCGTGCGCGTGTCCCCCTCCGGCGCGGGGGGGCCCCGCGCCGCCCGCCCCCGCGGCGCCCGAGCCCTCACCGACTTCGATGCCGGCTACCTGCTCACCGTCTCCGGCGAAGGC